>CAZBFA010000172.1:0-1531 GCA_964491045.1 Candidatus Woesearchaeota archaeon | reverse complement strand
GTTATTATGACTTCGTATTTCTTCTTGTTTTCAATGTACCTGTCAGCTATCTGCTGCTCCAGCGGCCTTGCAACTTTTTTTGACAAGAGAACATGCTTTCTGTCAACGAGGCCTGCTTTTTCCTCCATTGCAACATCTCCTGCAGCTCGGACTATGCCACCAAGCTCCCTCAGCCTTAATGTCAGCTTTCCCGATGTTGTCGCCATCTTTCTTGCCTCATTGATTATTTCATCAACTGCATCCTTTGTAAACTGAGGAATCCTCTGGTCCTTTGCAACTTCCTGAGCGACAAACTGCACAATTTTTTCCCTGTTTTCTGCAGTGTCATCCATTGTTGTGTTCATGTAAACTTCATAGCCATAACCCCTTATTCTTGACCTTAATGCTGGATGCATATTATTCATTGTCTCCACATTTCCAGCGGCAACCAAAATGAAATCTGTTGGGATGGGCTCTGTTCTGGTCATGGCACCGGAAGACCTTTCAGACTGGCCTGTTATTGGATATTTTTTTTCCTGAAGAGCAGTAAGCAATTCCTGCTGCGTATGTGGCTGCAATGTTGCAATCTCATCTATGAACAAGACGCCGCCATTTGCTCTATGAATCATGCCAGGTATTATTCTTTCATGCGGAGGTGTTCCTAGGCCACCACTTTGCATGGGATCATGAAGCACATCACCGAGCAATGCGCCAGCATGTGCACCAGTAGCATCATAAAATGGCGCGTTCTTTGTTTCAGAATTGTCAATAAGCAATTTTGGTATGCTAGGGCCTTCAGTCATCTTCATCTTTTTTCCTATGTTGATGAACAATATGAAGCCGACTATGAAAACCATGCTCGATATCATTGATGCTGCATAAACCACGTCAGATATCTGCTTTGTTTTCCAGAAATAATATGGCAATAAACTTACAATGATTATGAAAACAAAAATCAGTATGTTCTGGTTCTTGAAAGAGGACATTGCCTGCAACTTTGCTTTTGTCACAAGCTGCTTTCCATTGCCTTTTGGAACTGTTTTTACCAGGGGAGTATTTTCATCAGTAGGATTTGGCAGAACCAAGACATCAACTAATTTTTCAACAGGCATTGTTTCAGCCAAAGCCTGGCCAATTAAACTCTTCCCAGTTCCAGGATCGCCAATCAGCAAAACATGCCTGTGCTGCCTTGCAGCCTTTTTGATTATATTGATTGCATTGTCCTGGCCAACAACCTGATCAACAATCTTTTTTGGTACCTTGACTTCTGCAGTGCTTTTCTGAATCATGCTTTTGGTAGGGATAAAATCTTTTAAAAAAGTATGCTTTGTTATTTTTAAGGCAATTCTCTCAAAAAAGGCAGGCTAAAAATGCATTAAAAATCTTTATAAGATAGAAGCATATACCAAAATCATGCAAAAAATACTTCTAAAGCTAAAAAGCATCGAAGCAAAGCCAGATGTTATGAAAAACAATGCCAGGCTGCTCATAAGATACGAGGAAAATGGGAATGCAGATGCAATAGAAAAGACAATAAGCATAAATGAAAATG
>CAZBFA010000171.1:0-1548 GCA_964491045.1 Candidatus Woesearchaeota archaeon | reverse complement strand
GCTGAAACTCCTAAATAACTGCTTGATGAAAGCAGTAACAAGGAGTTGAAAATATGGCAAAATTAATGACAAGAGAACAGATAAAGGAATTCATCAAGGAAAATAACGTAACTGATGGCGCAAGCCTTGAAGCTGCCTTTGTGGCTCATTTCAAAGGAGTTATACAAGCTATTCTTGAAGAGGAAATGAATAATGAATTGGGTTATTCAAAGTATGACTGGAAGAACAAGGAAACGGGCAATTCTAGGAACGGGCACAGCCAGAAGACTGTGAAATCCCAGTTTGGGCAATTGGCTCTTGATATTCCCAGGGACACCAATGGGGAATTTGAACCCACAGTTATCAAAAAACATGAGCGGTCAATGTCCTCAAAGATAGAGGATATGATAATCTCAATGTATGCCAAAGGCATGAGCACAAGGGATATCGACTCCCATGTAAAAAACATTTATGGGGTTGATATTTCCGCTGAAATGGTAAGCAGGATAACTGATAAGGTTATTCCACTGGCCAAAGAATGGCAGAATAGGGCATTGGAATCTCTTTATCCAATAGTTTATCTTGACGGAATTGTTTTTAGGGTCAATCAGGATAGTCAGATCGTCAAAAAAACCGTGTACGTAGTTTATGGCATAAATATTGATGGTAAAAAGAACATTCTTGGTATCTGGATAGGGCAGGCAGAATCCTCAAAGTTCTGGCTGAAGGTCTTAGTGGACCTTAAAAACAGGGGAGTAAAAGATATTCTCCTTGCTGCTGTTGATGGCCTGAATGGGTTTGTAGAAGCAATAGCAACAGTATACCCGAAAACAGAAGTCCAGCAGTGTATTGTGCATCAGGTAAGAGCCAGCACAAAATATGTTGGCTATAAGGACCTCAAACCATTCTGCAGGGATATGAAGCTCATATATACTGCTCCAAATGAAGAGGCTGCATTGGCAGCCCTGGATAAATTTGAAGAATCCTGGGACAACAAATACCGCTATGCAATAAAGGGCTGGAGGGACAAGTGGCCTAATCTCTCTACCTTTTTCAAATATCCTTCAGAAATAAGAAGGCTAATGTATACGACTAATGCCATTGAGGGTCTCAATAGAAGAATCCGTAAAATTACAAAAACAAAGGGGGCATTCCCTACCGATGATTCCCTGCTCAAATTGCTTTATCTGGTTGTGATTGATGTATCTGAGAAATGGGCAATGCCCATTGACAATTGGGGTCAGATTCTCCAGCAGATGCACATCTATTTTGGAGAAAGACTTGAGGTGCATATGCAAAACTGACACTACCTTTAGCCAGTTATGCATCAGCTGCTTAGCTGATGTGCTGTCCAGCAAACAGCGAAACGCACCCAAACGCTTTTATTTTTTAGGTTTGTAGTTTGTTCGCGAACGCAAGATTGATATTTGGTTTTGTGAACGCGAACGAACGAGCTAAGAAAAGCGAGTTTCAACAGAATTATTTACAGACCCGATGCAACAAGTATCTTTGATTCACCTTGCTGTGTATAATTTAGGCTCTTCATCGACTTTAGGATGACTTCCAGCC
>CAZBFA010000170.1:0-1551 GCA_964491045.1 Candidatus Woesearchaeota archaeon | reverse complement strand
CGTAGCGGAATTTGATTTCTTTAAGCACGTCTCTATGTATCAATACACAGCCAAGACCGCAGGATATTATTTTTATCAGGTTTGGGCCATGGAACAGCTCCCGTTCATTCAGCGGCCTCATGGAAGGAATATCATTGTTTGATGGAACTTCCTTGTATGCCAGAGGTATAAGCATTTTTTTATTATCCACTATATTCCTGACAAAATAGATGCCGCTAATCACCTTTTTATCATGTTCCAAAAGCCTTTCAATTATGTCCGGCATTGGTATGACGTCCTGCTCAAGGCTCAACAGAAAGTCATAGTTGTTTTTTATTGCGTGCTCCTTTAATATATTCCTTGACATCACTATCCTGTCCCTTGCATTTTCATGGTGCGGGCCTTTTATGCAGGGAATGCCAAGCTCTTTTATCTTGTTTATGTATTCATTGCCAGGGGAATTGTCAACTAATAGGATGTCATAATCTTGATAAGTAAGCTTTTTTATGGCATCTGCATATTCCTTGAGGCAGTATTCTTTGTGGAATGATGTTGGACAGCCTACTAGAACCTTTTTCATGTGCTATTTGTTAACCCCCCTAATTATATTATATCCCTTTGCTTTAGCAAGTAGACCATTATCGCTCCGATTATGAGTATTATAAAGGCAACCATCAATATGGTTTTTGGATTTATTTCTTCATCTTCTGCTGTTCCTTTTTGTTCAGGCTGGCTTTCTGGCGCTGCCGGGGGCTTTTCTTCAGCCACTTCAACAGGCTGTTCTATATGCGCCTCTTCAGTTGATTTTTCTTCAGCTAATATTTCTTGTTTAGCCGGCTCTTGAGGCATTTTTATTATTTCTTTTGTGGATTCGCCGCACACCATCAGGTCGTATCTTTTGAATTCATAATCTGGCTCGCTGCAAGGCAGGAACAGCTCATTATTGAAGCTGACAAAAAGGCTTTCAACGAAGTTATTCTCAAAATTGAAAGTCAGCAGATAATCGTCATTTTTAAGATATATGATTTCACGGGCTGCTGGCAATTCCCCTTTTTTTGAGTTGATATTATTTTTATTGAGGTAATTTTCTCTTGCAGTTACTATATAGGATGTTACTTCACCCATGTCCATTTCTGCCGCAGATGATTGTTTTAGCCCGTTTGCTGTTATGACGGCACTGAACTTATTATCCTTTGTATAGCAGTCTTTTATTGACAGGTTGAGCAATGAGCAAGAGAATCTTAGGCCTGGGCAGGAAACGGAAACCTGGAGGCTTTGTTTGTACTGCGCTGTTGCATTCTCTATTAGGAGATAATCAACATCTATGTCGTAATCTTTTTCTGTGTTAAAAATGCCCTCTCTTGATGTGAATACCCCATATTTATCCTGCGAGCTTTCTGATTTTTTTATGAAGAACGAGCTCCATGAACCTTGCACTGTGTTTGAATCAATTTTAACAACAATGTCTTTTGTGTATGCTCTTGATTCGTTAATGCCCTCTAGAGTCATTTCAACATGGCCGTCATCAAAGCAATCAATATCATACAGCTTTAACGAATATGCAGCTGGCAG
>CAZBFA010000169.1:0-1587 GCA_964491045.1 Candidatus Woesearchaeota archaeon | reverse complement strand
TGATTGGCTTTGTCATGTATAGGCTGGCATTTTCTGATATTGGCTTGGATGTCATATGGCAGAATACGCCAAACAGCATACTAGCAGAACATTTTAAGGGCATCAGCATCATTGATGCCATAATCAATATAGGCTTCGCGCCATTGCTTTTTGGCATTGCAGGCATTTATTTTGCAGTAAAAAACAAGAACAAGGATGTCATGCTCCTGGCATCGATAAGCATCACAATAGTCATCCTGCTTGCCGCAAAGCTCATAGCATTCTCAACAGGCCTGATTATCCTTGGCATCACGCTGGCCATAGTGTCTGCAATAGGTTTTGACAAGTTCTTGAAATATGCTGCATTGACAAAGCTGGCAGGCCATATTAAAACAATAAAAGCCTCATTGTTGATATTTATATTGCTTACCTTGATTGTTCCGTCACTGCTTGGCGCGCAAAATGTGATTAATGAATCATACAGCAATGAAGAAATAGCCCCATTTTTATGGATGAAAGAAAACACTGCGCTAAGCGCAACAGTATTGGCCAACGCCAAAGAAGGCAATCTTATAAGCTACATAGCAGAAAGGAAAAATGTGATAGACACAAATTTCATGTTTGTCACAGATATAAACAAGAGGTTTGATGAGGCAAATTCCATTTTTACAATGGAATCAGAAGTTAAGGCTTTGGAGCTGATTAACAAGTATGACATTGATTACATTTACCTGTCTGAAAGAAGCAAGGAATTATACAGCATAAATAAGCTGAAGTACAGCATAAATGAAATGTGTTTTGAAAAGGTGTTTGAAAATGAATCTGGAGAAATTATCAAGATTGTATGCTGATGCAAAAATATTGCTGCCATTGGTGGCTATTGCGTTTGTCATATTATCATTGCCCTCTTTTATAAGAGATGAGCAAAACCTGCTCGTTGGCAGGGAAGCATACAGCCATCTGCGCATTGCTGAAAGCCCATTAAGCAGTTATGATGAGCTGAGCTACGGCGGCAGATTTTTGCTGTTTAATGCATACCCTCTTATATTGAACATCACGAGCAGGGCATTTAACACGGATTTATTGTCTGTCTCGATATTCCTTCCAATTTTTTTTGGCCTCGTTGCAGTAATGCTCTTTTATTTCATACTTAAAAGGCTTGAGTTAAGCAGGCTAACCACAGTATTGGCAGCAATTGCCCTGCTAATCTCTCCTGCATTTATATATCTTTTCAGCACCTCAAACATTTATATAATCCCAATAATCCTGTCATTGGCATGCTTCCTGCTTTTGCTGCATGATAAAAAACTGCTTGCATACGGCCTGTTGCTGATCACAATATTCTTTGGCCTGATGCCTTTCTTGATAAGCATGGCATTGCTCATCATTTATTCAGTAAAGACAAAAGAATACAAGGGGCTTTATGCGCTTTTTTTCCTGCTGCTTCTTTTAATGCCAATAATAAAGTTCGGCATGCCCGAATTCCTGGGCTTTAGCAGTCTGCCAGAGGGCATAAATTTCAAGGTGCAAAGCTTTATTGCAGAGTTTGGCAGTGAAATCGGGCTAAGCATATTTGCAGTCATATTGGCAATATTTGGTTTTCTGCAT
>CAZBFA010000168.1:0-1607 GCA_964491045.1 Candidatus Woesearchaeota archaeon | reverse complement strand
GAAGAGTACGAGGTTTATGAAGAGGAAACGTAACTATAAAGTCCCGCCTATAGCCTTTCTATTGATTTCAAAACCGAAAAAAGCAAATAGTAGCTCTATCACAGAAAAGTAAGTTTGGGGGTGGACAAAAAAGGTGTCCACCATGCACAGAAAAATAAGCATATTTGAAGAAGTCAAAAGATTAAAGCAGGACGTTGAATATTATAAACGGCAAGCAGAAGAATGGAAAAATAAATACTTTGAGTTAAAGAAAGAATTTGACGAAGTCAAAAAACTTCTTAATCAGCTCCTTAATGCAAATACGCCCTCTTCAAAACTACCTTTTTCTTTTAAAAACATCAACAGAGAGCCAAAAGGAACAAATCCAAGGGGAAAGCCAGAAGGCAGTAATGGAGCAACGAGAGAAGAGCCTGATAAAATTGATAAAAAGATAGAAGTCAAAGCTGATAAATGCCCGAATGGGCATAGAAAAATAAAGCAAACTGATTGGCATGTGAGATTTGTTTATGAGATAGGGGAAATAAAGCTGAAAGTGAATAAATTCACAGTTGCCGAATATGACTGCGACAAATGCGGTATTCACTTTGAAGCTGCTCATCCAGAACTTCCGAAAACAGGCATTTTTGGCCCTAATCTGCAGTCACTCATTGCAGAGCTAAGGCACAACTTTGCAGGCTCTTACGGAAAGTTATCTGGTTTCCTGTACAATTTGACAGGAGAGTCCTTCAGCCAGCAGGGAATAAAAGACTGCTTGCACAGAGTTGC
This sequence comes from Candidatus Woesearchaeota archaeon, assembly GCA_964491045.1. Taxonomy (GTDB): domain Archaea; phylum Nanobdellota; class Nanobdellia; order SCGC-AAA011-G17; family JACPNG01; genus CAZBFA01. The sequence continues at coordinate 842 of CAZBFA010000168.1, read as the reverse complement.
TGAAGATTTACAGCCTTCTTACAGGCAGATGGAAGAAGAAATCAGCAAAGCTGATGTCATCAACAGCGATGAAACGTCATGGCCCGTGGACGGAAAAGATTACTGGCTGTGGCTGTTATGCACTTTAAACATGGTTTTTATCATGATTAATGAATCAAGAGCAAGAAAAGTGATAACAAACGTGATTGGAGATTATTTTCCAGGAGTTATAGGCAGCGACTGCCTTAAAGTTTATAACAATTTTGCAGCAGCATACCAGCGCTGCTGGTCGCATCTGTTAAGGAAAACTCACTTTGAAAAAGACAAGGCTCCAAAAAAAGACATTGCAGTGCTGCATGGGCAGCTTACATCGCTGTATGATGCTGTGAATAACTTTCTAAGCTCAAATCCTTCTTTTGAGCAGAGAGTATGGAATGAAATTATGTACCAGCAGAAGCTTCAGAGGATAACAAATTATAGATGGAAAAGCGAAAGTGCAAAGAATGTAACAAATATGCTGAAAGCATATCAAGGGCAATGGCTAGTTCCAGTAATTATGCCAGAAGTTGAGCTTACAAATAACAAAACAGAAAGAGGGATAAGAAAAGTTATTCCAACAAGAAAACTTCTTGGAGGTCATAGAACAAATCATGGCGCCTACGACTTTGCTGTCATTGAAAGCCACAGGCAAACGTGGAAACTGAGGAATCAATCTCCATACAATATGCTGACTGATTATTTGAAAAAATACAATGCTATGGTAGCTTGTTAATTCTTAGAGGGGACTTTATAGTTACTTAAAAAGGAACAAATAAAGCCTTAGTGATATGGGGGTAGGCAAAAGGGCAGAAGCAGGGCTTGTA
>CAZBFA010000167.1:0-1656 GCA_964491045.1 Candidatus Woesearchaeota archaeon | reverse complement strand
TTGCGCACATGTCTAAAACAATGTCATGCGGCTCTGGATTCAGGATGATTGGCGGCAGCATTGAAGCTGCTTCTTGAATGTAGATATAGCCGAGAAAATGCTCCAAAGTATTGCCAAGTCCATAGAACTTTTCTATCCAAAATCCTTCCTTGCACCATGGCACCTGATGAATGTTAGGATATCTTTTTTTTATTTCATCTATGCCTATTTTTAATGTGTTTACCCTGAATGATTTCCTTAATGGCTTTATTGAGTATTCCTTGAACTTTTCGATGTCTGTCAGCTTTTCATACTTTTCAATGAAGCTTTTCTTGAATTCCATAAAAGAGATGGTGAATTGCTGTTTTAAATAGCTTGCTGATTGAAAAAAATCTCTCTTTGCTATATGGGCCTACAATGCCTTAGACTTTGACTTATACAAATTTGTATGGGCACAAAAAAGGGAAATAATATTTTAATTGTGCTCATACAGCACTCTCAAATATCAATCCTGGTTCTTGTTGCTTTTTACGTTACTTATGCAGCTCAAACCACTCATCTCCAAAAGGCAATTCTGAAAGATTATTGGTTGCGGTAGTAATCGCAAGTTTACAAAGGGCTTCTAATCTTTCAATTTTGCCGGATAATGCCTGCCTTACATCTCGCGGCATCCCCGGACCATTGATTACTTTGCCAATATCATCTTGCATCTCAAAAACTGCATATAGCGCACTAGCATTGAAAGGCCTCATTTGGTTTAGCCGAGCAATATAGTCATCAAACACGTCATTATAGCATTTAACTAAATATTCCTTTGTGTATTTCATTCCACATACCTCATTTTCCTTCTTTTATCATCTTTGCAAGCAAGCCAGGCAGGCCCGTGCCAACTGGAACTGGCTGATTGAGCATGACATTCTCAACAACAGAATTCAGATTGTCAATTTCGCCTATAATACTTGCATTGATAAGGTGCTTTATTGGGGTTTCAAAGGAAGCTCTTGCCAATACGCTTTCTTTCTCTCCGGTTATTCCTGATCTTGTAACACCCCTTATCTTTCCTGTCACTGTCATCAAGTCTGCTATCAGCATGAAATGCCTAATATCTATATCAAGCCCCTGGTCTTTTATGACTTTCAATGCCTCATTCATGATTGAATTTCTTGCAGCTTCAATGCCAAGAACCTGCTGTATTTCTGCGATGCTGTTTGAGGTTGTTCTTGTTTCATCAATCTCCTTCAGCTCCAGAATGTCATTAAGGTTGCTGCCGACTGTTAATATCACATATTCATTTGCCCTTTTGATAGGCAGCACATTCTTTATTCCCGCAACACCCCTCATGTAAACATCCCTGACTTTTTCTTTTACCTTATACAGCTCTTTCAGCTCTGATTCCTTGCTTGCTGGCTTTATTATTATTGCGTCATCTGCTTCCTTTATTGAGCAGCCCTTGAGTTTCTTGGTGAGGTTTTCAACAATGGTTTTTTCATTTATCTTAAGCTCGCGCATTTCCTTCTTGTTTAAGACAGCCTCAATCTGCATCTTCATGACATTAATAGAGAATTGCGAGATTATGTCATTGAATTTTGTTTCCTTTATCAGGGCAGCTATTCTTTTTACTGCATCTTCATCATTTCGATAATCTTTTTTCAAGTATATTTCCATGCTTGGCGTTTC
>CAZBFA010000166.1:0-1706 GCA_964491045.1 Candidatus Woesearchaeota archaeon | reverse complement strand
TTGACTATCAAGCAAAACAAAGCCGGCCAGTGGTTTGCCTGCTTCAGCTGCGAGCAAGCAAAAGCAAGCTTAGAAAAACAGCATAAACAATTCAATGAGATAGGCATTGATGTTGGCATAGAAAGCTTTGCTGCCTTGAGCAATGGCATTCTTGTTCCAAACCCCAGATTCCTTGCAAAATCTGAAAGGAAAATAAAAAAACTTCAAAGAAATCTAAGCAGGAAAAAGAAAGGCAGCAAAAACCGGTTCAAGGCAAAGTTAAAGCTTGCAAATCAGCATATAAAAATATCTGACCAAAGAAATGATTTTTTGCACAAGCTGAGCAGGAATATTGCAGACAATTATTCAATAATAAAAGTTGAGGATTTAAACATAAAGAGCATGGTTCAAAACCATCATCTCGCTAAACATATAAGCGATGCTTCATGGAGTTCTTTTATTCAAATGCTGTCCTACAAGGTTGTAACAAGCGGTGGAAAGCTGATGAAAGTAAATCCAAGAAAAACAAGCAAGATATGCAGCAGCTGCGGCAATGAAATGGAACTGCCTTTAAAAAAAAGAATGTTCAAATGTAATAGCTGTGGATTTAGCTGCAATCGAGACATAAACGCATCGATTAACATATTAAATGGTACCGCCGGACTGGCGGAAACCTATAAGCCTGTGGAGATTATGTCAGACTTTCTGAAAAGAAAGCAGTGATCGATGAATCAGGAACTACATTTGATAGCCCAAAACCTTTTTAAGGAACACTATCATTGGAAGCCCTGGTTTTATAGTGCCTATAGGAGGTCACATAGTTTGTGTTTGATAATTCCATGCCAAAGAAGAAAGAAGAAGAAACAAGGGAAGAAAAGGCTGCTGAAGAGAAAGAAGCAGGCGTTGTCATAGAAGGAAATTTTGCAAATGAAAGAGTCTTGGCTGAGCTGAACAATGACTCAAGAAACTTGTATGACAATTCAAGATTTGGAGAGCCTTTTGGAGAGAAGATGCAATATTCTTTGGTTGAGGCATTATACCTGATTGAACGGAGCAAGTTAAGGGTGCTAGATTCAAAAGGAAAAGAGATTGCTTATGAAAAATTTGTTAAATTAGCCACAGAATTAGAGCCAAAATTCTGGGTGAGATACTGTGTCTATAAAGACATGAGGTCGAGAGGCTATATAGTAAAGACTGCACTGAAGTTCGGGGCTGATTTTAGAGTATACGACAGGGGCGTCAAGCCAGGAGAAGAGCATGCCCGGTGGATTTTATATCCTGTTCATGAAACAGAGACATTCAGCTGGTATGAGTTTTCTGCAAAAAACCGAGTGGCGCATTCAACAAGGAAACATCTGCTAATTGCATGCGTTGATGAAGAAAATGATGTTACATACTGGGAATTATCCTGGATAAGGCCGTGATTGCAATCAATGTTAGCTGAATAGTGGATAAATAATTTCTACGCATTAGGGTAAGCATTTTCTAAAAGGTGCATAACAGCACAAAAGACACGTGGGGCATTTAACAGGGAATTAGTTGTATTAACTTATAAGTTACAACAATAGAAAGGTTTATATAGGGGATATAATCTCTGATAGATATGATTTTATCAAAAAACGCGGAGGAAAATTAAAATGCAAGAGCAATATCAAATAACACATGAAAAAGGAAAAACTTTAATCAAAGTCCCGCATAATGGCGGGGCTAGAACATTTGTGTATGAA
>CAZBFA010000165.1:0-1746 GCA_964491045.1 Candidatus Woesearchaeota archaeon | reverse complement strand
TGCTTTTCCCCTTATAGTTGATTATATCAAAAACATTCACTTCTACAGGCATTTCCTCAGACATTTTTTCTATTCCATATTTCCTCTTGATCCTCTGGGATATATTCTGGAAAGGCAAATAGCGGCCGGTCTTGCTGTCAAAGCCGACAGCCTCTGAATCAATAATCACTTTGCTTTCTTTGACGTATTTTTTCACGGACTCAACAACCTCGGGAAACTGCAATGTCACATTTTCGAGCCTTCTTGTGAATATCCTTACCTTATCCTTGTCCTTGTGAATCTGCATCCTCATCCCATCGTACTTGAACTCAAATTCAGCAGGCCTGCCGCACCTTTCAAAGCCCTCGTCTATATCCTCAATTTTTAGCGCAAGCATAACCTTTAACGGGACGCCTATCTGCATCTCCATTTCCTCAAGTCCCTTCAATCCGCGCTTTTTTGCGGCTTCCGCTACAGGAGCAAAGTCGTTTGCGATATCATATGCCCTCTGAACAGCATCAACATATTCATTGAATTTTTCCCGGTCTTCAACCACGACCTTATGCTCTTCCTTCAGATACTTAAGATTCAGCTTGCTTCCAAAAAATGCCCACGCTATAGAATCCCTCAAAGTGCCCTCTCCGACGCCAATGCGCATATCATTCAGTATTGTCCTTACTATATATTTTGCCTCATTAGGCTTTGCTGATGTGAGAAGCTCTGCAACAAGAGATATTTTTTTATCGACGGAGCCATGGCCCTCGATAGTTGCCAGCTCCATAAGGTTTTTCAAAACTTTTTTGACTGTAAGCTCATTGGACTGCAGGGTATACTGCTTTTTCCTTTTTATGAGGTTAAAGGAGACTGTTCCTAAGTCACCTGTCTTCTTCCATTCAGAATTTATTTTGCTTATCGACTCTCCTGATGCAACGCTTATTGCCTTAAGCATTGTCTTTGCTGCTATGCCGACTTCCCTCTCATCCCACCTCGGGAAAATGCGGCCTTCCAGCAAAAGTATAGTATTGCCTAATTCATCAGCATCAATCCATTTCAGGAATTCCGAGATTATGCTTGTCTGCTCAAGCCTTTTTGTAGTGGCATCGAGCTTTTCATAGATTTCAACAAGAGCCGAATATTGCATAGCGAATTTATAATATTCAAAGGTTTAAAAATATGTCGCTAAACAGGTTTTAAATGCAATATTACTCGGCGGCAGGAGAAACAATTTCATGGAATAATCTCTGTACAACATCCATCTCCTTACTTGTATCTACTCTCAAATTAACACTATATGTGCCATTTTTTCTATCAATGAATATATCCCTATCTCTTACAAGAGGTAATTGTAAATTGAAGCGTTCTCCAATTAATGGTACACATTTTGCTTGTTTATACATATTCATTCTATCAATTTCTTCAGAAGCTATAGTTTCAATATCCCACTTACCTATATCTTGATGATACCTAACTTGCGGGGAATTAGCGACTATGGGATCATCAGATTGGCTATCTTCAATATCCCGCGCAAATCTATCGACCGCATTTTGTAATGCTTCTACAGCATCTCTTTCCTTATTTTCGTCGCGTATTGAAATCCAATAATCAATTTCATCAAAATGGAAATCCCCTCCAAGACGAATTCCCAATTCATAATTACTTGCAGATAGTCCATAAATATTAAATTGTTTAAATCCAAAAGAGATTATTCTTCTATAAATTTCCATAACATTTTCAAAAGTAATTCTTCCTTTGAATTCAAATTCTTTA
>CAZBFA010000164.1:1479-1752 GCA_964491045.1 Candidatus Woesearchaeota archaeon | reverse complement strand
GCCTTCAAGTATTTGGTAAGCAATTGGACATCAGAAACAGTTCCAGCTACTGTGACTGCCACATTATCTGTTATTTGCATTATCTTTTCAAATGCGCGCCATGCTATTAAGTACCCCATAGTGGCCCTTTTGTCAGCTGCCAAAACAAGACCGTCTTTGCACACTATGCCTATAGTTGTAGTGCCCGTCTTCATTTCGTGCGTTTCCATGAAAATCATCTGAGAATATCCTGATTTTGTTAAGAATAGAGTAGGTGATATTTAAATGTTGCGG
>CAZBFA010000164.1:339-1469 GCA_964491045.1 Candidatus Woesearchaeota archaeon | reverse complement strand
ATATTTAGCAACCACATCCCCGATTGTCATATCTTTTGTAACAATGATTTGCTTAGTCTCTTGCATTAAAACCACCTATGAATCAGCCAGATTTATTCTTATTTAAACATTTCTTTTTTGGTAGCCACTTGGAAACCCTCATCAGTCTCGTCTGTAATCATTTTAATCCTCCATCAAAGTTATTTTCAGCTCGTCGGAAAATAATGCAAGCAATTTCCTTCTTTTTTGCAGGATAAGCAGCCTGTCAATATTGTAAGCTATGTACCTGCATAACAATTCAATCTTCTGCATATGAAACGTCAAAGAGCTTACGGCGTCTCCGAGTTTCTGCTTTACAACACTCCAAACAGTTTCTTTTTTGCTTCTTCTGTGGTATTTCCTCTTTGGGAAATGCCTCTTTAGCTTTTTTCTGTCTTCTCCACTTGTACGCCAAACAGGTACATCTTCGTTCTTAAGCGGAGTTATAAGCAATGCTCCATGCTCATGCACTAAATCATGATTTTTCTGGGCGTCGAACGCTTTGTCACCAATTACCAAATCAAGATTAATGAATCTTGATACTCTATTCACAGTTGGTTTGAAATCCACATTATCATGCCTCGTTTTCTTTCTTATCTTTACAGCTAAGACTATTTGAGTCGTCAAATCATCTAAGCCAACCACTTTCAAAAAATCTTTCTTCTTTGCTCTTTTGCCAGCTCTTCTATAGTAATGCTTGCTCCCTTTCAGCTTGCTATGTCCTGTCCCATCAATGCCTGAACATACATCCTTAAGCCCTGCTAAAGCAGCACAGCCCGATAAGGCTGTATGAGCCCATTTTGCTTTAAGCCTTCTTGCGAATTTCCTCAAAGCGCTTGCTGTCGGAATCTTCTTTAATCCAAGGGCATTAATCAATCCTGCATTGCCCGGAAGAAACTGCTCTACAAAATCTTCTGGAGAAAGCTTGGATTTTGCTCGTAAAACGAGCAAGGCCAATAGTTGCCAGTTATCAAATATCCTATTGCTAAACCTGCTGAAATACTTTGGAAATCCTATGATTTCAAACAGCAAAAACAGCACTTTAACAAATTTTATTAAAGACCTGTTTATATATCGTTTACGTCGTGAATTTTTTCGATGTTTACTCATCG
>CAZBFA010000164.1:0-218 GCA_964491045.1 Candidatus Woesearchaeota archaeon | reverse complement strand
CGGCAGGCCTTTTGTGGATTCATAAACAATTTTAAGCCTGCTGCAGGACTGCATTATCTGCCTGTTTGCCAGTTTTTCGCAGACCGAATAATCCTTGTTGTCGAGCGCAAATGTAAAGTAGCACGCGTCCCTTATTCCATCAGAGGCAATTTCCATGCAGATTGAATTGTCATTTGAAAGTATTGCAACTTTTGAATAGCATTCATCCTTTTCTTTGT
>CAZBFA010000163.1:0-1753 GCA_964491045.1 Candidatus Woesearchaeota archaeon | reverse complement strand
CTCAACAGTATATTTGTGTCAAGGATTATTTTTTTCATCAAGCTTACCTGATTTTGATGGAAAGCCTGTTTTCTCTTTATAAAGCTTTCTAAAAATTTGATGATATGGCCAAGCATTGCAAATTTCTTTAAAAAGCTTTTGTTTTTTCATGATTTAATCTGCCTCCAGAGAGGCTGTAAAGCCAGAATATTGGCATTCTAGCTTCAGAAAGCTTTTTAAATAAACATCGGTTTAGAACACAAAAAATATGAGCTTTTTTTCACAAAAATGACAAACGCTTACACAGCAGAATCGATAAAGGTACTGAAGGATTTATCAGCAGTCAGAATCAGGCCTGCCATGTATATTGGAGATACTGGAATTCGTGGCTTGCATCATCTGATTTGGGAGATATTGGACAATAGTATCGACGAAGCACTAATGGGCTTCTGCAACAAGATAATTGTTAAGGTAAATTTTGGTGGTTCAATTTCAATCGCGGACAATGGGAGAGGCATTCCTGTTGACATGCATCCAGAAGAAAAAAAACCTGCAGTGGAGCTTGTTTTTACAGTCTTGCATGCAGGTGGAAAATTTGACCATAAAGCTTACAAGGTATCTGGCGGATTGCATGGCGTTGGGGCATCTGTTGTAAATGCGCTGTCAAAATGGCTTGAAGTCAAGATAAAAAGAAACAATCAGATATACTCCCAGAGATATGAAAAGGGCGTTAAAAAATCTGGCATTGATATTGTGGGTGACACAAATGAAACTGGCACAGAAGTAACATTCTTGCCGGATGAAGAGATATTTGAGACTATCATTTTTGATTCTGAAATAATTGAAAAGAGGTTGAAGGAGCTTGCTTATCTTAATGCAGGATTGGAGATTGACTTTATTGATGAAAGAACTAATGAAAATAAAGAGTTCAAGTTTGATGGCGGCATAAAACTGTTTGTCCAGGATTTAAACAAGGGCAAGCAGAAGATTTTTGAAAATCCAATATTCATCGAAAAGGAATCCAACAACATCAAAATAGAAATTGCTATGCAATATAATGATTCTTACAATGAAGTAATCTACAGCTTTTGCAATAATATAAACACCATTGAGGGCGGAACGCACCTTACTGGCTTTTCATTGGCATTGACAAGAGCAGTAAATGATTATATAAGAAAAAACAAGATGTCGGACATGAAGCTTGCTGGCTCTGATGTTCGTGAAGGTCTTGTTTCCATAATCTCAGTAAAGATACCAGATCCGCAATTTGAAGGCCAGACAAAAACAAAGTTAGGCAATTCTAATGTAAGGGGATTAGTTGATTCAATGGTTTATGACAAGCTGGTTGCTTTTTTTGAAGAAAATCCAAAGATAGCCAAGAGCATTATTGACAAATGCCTGAACGCAGCAAGGGCAAGAGAAGCTGCTAAAAAGGCAAAGGATCTTGTAAGAAGAAAATCTGTCTTGGATTCTGGCTCTTTGCCTGGAAAATTAGCTGACTGTCAGTCAAAAGATCCAAGCAAGTCTGAAATCTTCATTGTGGAAGGCGACTCTGCTGGAGGTTGTTTTTCTGGAGATACAAAAATAGCATTAGTTGATGGAAGGAATATTACTTTTAAGGAATTAGTGAAAGAATACCAAGCAGGCAAGAAAAATTATTGTTATACCTTAGATAAAAATAATTCAATAAAAATAGCCTTGATTGAAAACCCAAGAATAACAAAGAAAAATGCAGAAGTGATTAAAATTATTTTGGACAATAATGAAGAGGTTA
>CAZBFA010000162.1:0-1770 GCA_964491045.1 Candidatus Woesearchaeota archaeon | reverse complement strand
TACAAGCGCATAGTAGTTCATCATGCAGGCTCAAAAGACCATGCGCTTGATGAGCTGATAAGAGTTCATAGTGAAAAACTTAACTTTGGGGCAGTTGGTTATCATTTTGTAATCGACAAGGAAGGCGCATTATATTACACAAGAGACCTGACTATAAAAGGGGCGCATGCTTATCCGAACACTGGCAAGATAGGCATTGGATTTTTGCGCAGTTTTAATGAATGTGAGCCAAACCACAATGAAATAAGCGCGCTGCATAATATTTCAGCAGCATTATTCAAGGTATTTGAAACAAATGTTTTTGGCCATAACCAAGACCAGATAATGGAGATCATTGCAAAGCACCCGGAGATAGCCAAGCAAGATGAAATATTGGCATCTTTATGGAAACCATCTTCTAGAGAAGAGTTCAGCAGAGCAAAGCAAAAATTATTAAGCTGCAGCAATCAAGAGATGCATGAAGCAATAGCAAACTTGAAACTTTGCCCAGGGGCATTGGCATACAAAGGGATGATGCAAAATAAACCGCAATATTAAAGATTTCTTTGAAAACAGTCTTGCAGATTGGCATAATCAAATAAAAAAGCAGTTTAATTCAGACTTCAAAATAGCATTTCAAAACTTAAAAGAGGAAGAAAGCTATAATGTTGCAGGAGATGTTTCTGGCTTTGCCGCATCGCTTATAAAAGTGCCGGTCATGATTGCGGCATTCAATGAAATTGACAGAGGCAGCTTAAGCCTGGACGAACAGATTGTTATAAACCATAAATTTACATTAGACCCAACATCAGAAATAAGCAAGAGGCCAGAAAACAGCTATACAAATACCTCCGAACTGCTTAATTGCATGATTCTTGCCTCATGCAATGAATCAACGAACATGCTTGCAGACAGAATTGGCATAAAAAGAATCAATGAAACCATGGAAAAACTTGGCTGCAAAAAAACAAGGCTGTCTCATTTGCTGTACAGTGGCGCTCCGCTTCTTGATCCGGGAATTGACGGCACATCCTCAAACACAACAACCCCTAATGAAATAACAAGGTTAATGAAGCTTATATACACAAAGGAAGTGGCATCAGAAAGGTCATGCTTAAATATGATTTCAATTCTTGAAAACGGCCCGGAGATAAGATATAAAGAGAGGAATGTCAATGGTTATTTCAGGCTGGGCTTGCCAAAGGAAACAACAATAGGCTCAAAGGTGGGCCTTTTGGCAAATGATATCATGGAAACAGCGGCGATAAACCATGATTATATCCTGACAATAATGAGCAACAATACAAAAAAAGAATTTATTGGCTTGAGCGTGATGCTGATGTCTCACATTTCAAGGATATTGTTCGATATATACCATAAAAAATAACAAATTAATACGGCGCAAATGGGCAAAAGCGAATCATACATTAAAAAGAAGGCATTGATGGGCATTGAAAATGAATTTATTTTAATTGACAATGCAATCAAAGAAGAAATTGAAGGTGACCTAATTTACAATGAAATATTGGAGGCCCTGGCCGTCCCTTATTTCCAGAAAACTGAGCATGCAGTGAGACTGGCAACAGGCGGCGCATTTTATATTGATGGCAGCGAGCCAGAAGTTACAAGCGCGCCATATCCAATAGAAAAAGGCGCTGTGACAGCATTAGTTACAAACCTCATTGTGAACAGGAATGCTGTATTGAATGCAATTGAAAAAATCAATGACAATGAAGCAGGCATGCAAGTCAGCCAAAAAAGAGCCAATTTCAGAAGATACCGGCTAAAAGG
>CAZBFA010000161.1:0-1778 GCA_964491045.1 Candidatus Woesearchaeota archaeon | reverse complement strand
AGATGCAGAAAGAAATTCATCAAAGAGCTTCCAATCTATTACAGAAAAGAAAAAAGCAAGATAAGAAGTTTTGCGCTAGTTGCAATATTATTGCTGGTTCCAGTATTTTTCATCGGATCAAGCCTTGCTGTTCTTCTAGCAACTGCAGCAGCACTCTTGTTTATTTACCCCCTGCTCACAACTTTCATAGAGGCTGTTGAAAGGTCTGCAATGTTCAAGGAAATAAAAGTTTCAAATCTTACAGAAGGGGACTGGATTACAAAAGACATCAATGTCAAAAACAAGCTTATTTACTCAAAAAGCTCGCCGGGCATAGAAAGAAAGCAGATAAATCTCCTGAAGAAATTCAAGATAAGGCATGTCCCAGTGAAGGATGGCATTCCCTTTGTGCCAGCGTTTTTCATTGCAGCCTTTTTGACCTTGATATTTGGCAATCTTATCATGCTGCTCTACCAATTTGTCTAAAAATCTGTAGAAAGCTATTTTAACCCCTTTATTCTGTTAGAAATGGCAGATTAAAATGTTTAAAGCCCTGAAAAATTTGATGCAGCGAAAGAAAGAGTCTGATCTTGTCAAGATAGTTACAGAAAGTGACGGAAAAGTGATAAATGTGGGCAATCTTGCATGGCTGAAGGAAAAAACCGGCTTGCTATTGCTGACAGACAACAGGCTTTACGATAACAAAGAGATAATGAAGATAGACCCGTTCTTGCCAGAAAAATCGGTATATGGCAATCCGCTTGAAGCAGAATATGCAAAACAATTAAAAAATGCCGGATTCAAGATTGAATATATAGAGCACAGCGGGCTTGCAGAAAGGTTCTTGGCAGTTCATTCTGAGTATATCATGAGAAAGATTGTTATAAAAAACTGGGATAAAATGAAGCCTGGCCTGAATAATACAAGGCAATGCACTGTGAGGATGCCAACTGGAGAAATAAGGTCTTACAGCATTCATGGAAGCATTGAAGAGCACAAAGAAGACCTTGAATCTGCCAAGGAAGAGCTAGACCTGTGCGCTGCATCAAGAATTTCATATATGATGCCGAAAATTAACAAGCACATTGAACAAAAATCGAATTTTGCATTGCTTATAAACAAAGCAGAGTTAAATGCAAATTCCTTGCAGGCCATGCTAAAAAGCCACGAGCATATAATCTACTCAAGCGACGGATCAATAATATCATATGATGCTGCCCAAAAGAGCATTGCTTAAAAGCCAAATCAATGGTGTGAACTTCATATAAAGTGATAATCAAAAATGCTCAACCAAGCACTTTATTTAGGAACCAATGAGGCTAATTCTCTCTGGTAAAATGACCTTAACTCAGCCCTGTTTGTCGACCTGCTTGCAAACCCCACATCAATAATTTTTAATTTTCCTTCTCTTGTCACCATTACGTTCTCAGCATGCAAATCAGTAAGTTTTATCCCTTCTTCAACTAATATATCTGTTAATTCCTGAAACTTGCTTCTAAAAGTTCTTGCCTGCTTCCTCGGCAATGTGGCAAAAACAACGCCCTGGATCTCTTCAGCCACATAAAATTTATTTCCAGACCCAAATATTCGTGGCGCTGCGCCCCTAGATTCCAAGATATCCAAGATTTCTGCTTGCGCTTTGAGGGGTAATATTTTGGAAGGCATACCAGTGTTTGCTTTTATCACAACATCCTGATCAGCAATTATACCATATTGCTTTTTTATCTCATCAGGCACTCTAACAACAAGGCCTTCATAGCCCTCTCCAACAAATTGATCGCTTCTTCTTAGCCTATCCA
>CAZBFA010000160.1:0-1817 GCA_964491045.1 Candidatus Woesearchaeota archaeon | reverse complement strand
CTGTCAAGTGTTTTTGGTATGGCTTCAATAACGCCATTGGCACGCAGATTTTTCAATATATGCCTGTCTATGATTGCGAGATTTTCGTAGCCGATGTTTCTAAGAAAATGGCTGCTCTCCTTGTAAGAAAGGCCCTTAACGTTTTTAACTAGAAATTCCCTTGCCTGAAATCTATCCTTGCCCAGGTTTTTCTTTATATCATTAAAACTGCTCTTGGCAAGCAGCAAGTACCTTGATTTGTTCCTGTAAAACCTTGTCCTTGTCCTTAATATCTCTTCAATGTCAAGCTCTTTGCCAAAAAAATTCTTCTGCTTCAAAATTCCTATAGCTTCATAGCATTTCTTTGCATTGCTTTGCGGTGTCAGGAGGCAAAAGCACAGCTCATAAAAGATGTCTTTGTTTTCCTTGAATTCTTTCAGCCTGGATTTTATCTCCTTCTTTCTTGTAAGGTATGCATTTCTTATTTCTGCAATCTCCATCTTATAATTTTCTTCCCAGCACCCTTTGTTTAGCAATGTCTTCTGCAACCTGCCTTGGCAATATTCCCCTTTTTGTTGCCATGTTCAAAACCAGGCTTGTATTGGTTGTTATCTTTTCTTCAACAAGCTTGAACATCTCTTTTTCTGTTCCGCCAATGTATTCAACATAAGAGCTTATGACGCCGCCAGCATTTGCAACAAAATCAGGAACAACAAGCACGCCTTTCTTGGCAAGCATTTCTTCAACTTTAACGCTCATGGGTATGTTTGAGCCCTCGACAAGCAGCTTTGCTTTTATTTCTTTTACATCGCTTTCTTTTATTAAGTCTGGTATGGCTGCAGTCACAAGAACATCTGCTTTTGCCTTCAATATTTCCCTTGAATGCAATGCCTTTCCAGGCTTATAATTAACAACGCTGCCGGTTTTCTTTTTAACTTCATCCAACTTCTTGAAGTCTATGCCATCTTCATTGTACAAGAACCCCTTTGAATCAGAAATACCAACAAGCTTGGCCCCGTAACCTGTCAAAAATTTTGCAACAAACCAGCCAACATTCCCAAATCCCTCAACCAAGAAAGTTGTTTTTTTCATGTCCATCTTTAAATGCCGAATGGCAACTGCAGCGCTTTGAGCAACCCCAAAACCAGTGCTGCCTATCTCATGAGGCAAGCCCTTCATGCTTTTTGGCTTTCCAGTGCAGGCTTTCAACGAGCCGTTTGCCTTTGAAAACACTTCCATTTCGTGCTCTGTTGTGTTCATGTCAGGCCCCGCAATATATATGCTCGGGCAGACAACTTTTAGCGCCCTTGAAAAGCTGACAACGATCGCGTCTTTTTGCTCTCTTGTCAATTTAGAAACATCAGCAGCTATGCCAGATTTTGCGCCGCCAAAAGGCAGGTCTGCTATTGCATTCTTCCATGTCATAGTTCTTGCAAGCCTTGAAACTTCATCAGCGCTTACAGTCGGCGTCATCCTGATGCCGCCCTTGCCCGGCCCAAGCCTTGTATTGTCAATCACAACCCAGCCATGCATTCCTGTCTTATAATCATAAACCTCTAAAATTTTTTCAGGGCCATATTCATCAAAATTTACCATTGAAACCACCTCAGCAAAAACGCAAAACAAGCCTCTTTTTATAGCTTTCGAATTTTTTTCTAAGTGAACCCCTGCAAAACAAGACCTATGGGTATTCGATAAAATAAATTTTCTTTGCGACACATTTATTAACATATGCCTTCCTGTAAATGGGATGGATTTCATGGAAATTGGAGAAAGTGTATTGGCAGGGATTGGCGGTTTGGCAATCTTAAAAGGAATGTACAAGACATCTAAAAGCC
>CAZBFA010000159.1:0-1881 GCA_964491045.1 Candidatus Woesearchaeota archaeon | reverse complement strand
TGCACTCTTACTTTCTTGTTTTCAAACAGTTTTATCGAATGGTTTTTATCCATCTTTCCCCCTAACCTATTTTTGCCAACCTTTTGCTAAAAGCATGTCAATAGTATTATTTCTCACATAAAACAAGTTTTATTTATAAAGCTTATGCGCACGTCTGTCCATTTTGTCCATTTTTTGTGCCCCATGCCAATGCGATTCATCTTAATCCATTAAAACTTTAGTTCTACAATGATTACATATCCGTAAATCTTCCGGAAAATTCAGCAGAAGCGTTATAAAAAGCTCAAAGACAGTTCAGTTATGGCTGATAAGAAAGAAATAAAGGTTCTGCTGGACAGTTCTGCTTATGCTTTGCTGGATAAGAGGGCTAAAAAAGTTTTCTTGTCTGTTTCTGATCTTGTGTCAGAAATTCTCAGGAGGAGCGTGATAGCAACAAGAAGAGGCATTTCAGGCTCATCAAGCACTTCAGATGACAAGTTCATTGACTATTTTAGCAGGAGAAAATGAAAATGAATGCCTTGATGCTTGCTGCATTGCTCGGTTCTATTGGGGGGTTGACACGCGGCCTTATCGGCCTGCTAAAAGCCCTTGCATTGAAAAGAAGAATAATCTGGCAGTACTGGTTTATCACAGTTGCAATCTCATTGGTCATTGGCTTGTTTGTCGGCATAATCTTTGACTTTGATTACAGGCTCAGCTTGCTTTCTGGTTATGCCGGAGCCGATATTCTTGAAGGCGTTTACAAGAGCTTCAAGGTCCAAAAAATGTACATCGCCCCAAGAAAATGAATCATAAACTAACGTGCTTAAAGATATTTTTTCTTTTTTCTTTGTTCTTGATTGCAAGCTGCGCAAAAACAAGCAATGAATGTATAAGAGCAGAAAGAATCATAGACGGAGATACTTTAATAGCATCAACAGGCGAAACAATAAGGCTCATAGGAATAGACGCCCCGGAAAGAGCAAAACCATATTCAAAAATGGCAGCAGAAGCGCTTGGATCATTTGTTGAATTCAAATGCTTAAAGCTTGAAAAAGACATTGTTGAAACTGACAAGTACAGCAGGCAGCTGCGATATGTCTATGCAGACAATCTCTTTGTCAATGAGCTTCTTGTTTCCAATGGCCTTGCAAAAACATTGAGCATTGAGCCAGATACAAGATATAAAGAGCAATTTGAAAAGGCAGAAGCATATGCAAAAAGCAACAATCTCGGGATGTGGGCAAGAAAGAACTAATTTTTTATTTTTTAAGCAGGGGTTCATATCTTGGCACAATATCACCTTCAGAATTTACAGCATAATTCAGATTTCTTTGCGCTCTGGCAGCCTCTGATACTAAGAAGCCCCTTTCTGTGTAGTCTAATATTTTCTTCCTGCATTGCGCATATGAATTTTTGAAAGCATCATGTATTCTGCCAGAACTGCAGCCCTCTATGAGTATTTTTCCTCCTTTTCCAAACAGATGTTCATAATTAAGAACATCGCTCAAAATATCCATCTTCCGGCTAGTTTCTTCAGGAGTATCCAAAACACGCCTTGTTATTGTAAAATCTCTGTTGTCAATTTTGAGTCTTCCTTTTCTCAAAGCACTGTCTGTTTTGAACACAAATTCCAAACATGTCAAATATTCTGCTTCTGTTATTGCCTTAGGTATTTTGCTTTTCATTTTAACCTTCATTTCCTATGGAAAATTTTTTGCACGACGTACCCCAAGCCCGGAACCCGAGTCCTGCGGACTCCTGCCGCAGTAAAGACAAGCACAAACGGAATCGGCACCGAACCACGCGACAGAGTTATTATCCGACCTAGGGAACCAATAACTGAAATCATTTCCTTCTTTTGTTGGCAGGCCTTGCTTGTTAAAGCTCGCCAAGTCAACT
>CAZBFA010000158.1:0-1897 GCA_964491045.1 Candidatus Woesearchaeota archaeon | reverse complement strand
CAATCGAATTGGCAAACAAGCTGAACAGCAGCACAATAATGCTTGATAATTTCAAAGAAGTCCTGCCAATAAGGCTGAAAAAAGTTTATGAGGCTGCAAAGGACATATACGAGTCTGAGAAAAATAACTTTTTTCTCGAGTCAAAAACAATAGACCTTATATCAATGGACGAGAGCATACCAACTACTGGTTTTGATGCAACCTGCAATGAAAAAACATGGAATGTTGATAATATACAAAAGAAGGTAAAAAAGCTCCTAAATGCAAACCTGCCTTACATCAACATAGTCAATTCTGACTTCAACGAGAATGCATACGTTCCAAATCCTTTCGGAGAAAGCAGCTATAAAAGCTCTTATTATGACAAGCATTACAAGTGGCAGGTTTCTGACAAAAAATATGACAACTTAAAGGTTTCATTTGCCTATGAGGAAAGCTGGCCTATGGAATTCAACGTAAGGCCGAGCAATAACGGCATTATGAGGTCAAATGCCCAGAAAAGCCAGAGCCTTCTGGATTTTTTCTGCCTGCACATATGGCACTTCACATATGATATTATCTATCCTGTCAGGATAACAATAACAGACAGCGCTGTTGGCTCAGAGCCGTACCAGTTCAATTTCGCATTCAAGGTAAGCGTTGACCACAACCAGCCAAGAAGGGAAAATTTCGCCTCAGCATTTTTTGAGCAGCCTGATCTTGGCAGCCAGGAAGAATACTGCAATGATGTGGTTAATGATATAACCATATATACAATTGAAAACTCGACAGAGCAGAAAGATATAGCTCATGTCAACCTAACATTCATATGCGGCATATTTGCCTGCAATATAGGGGAAACAGAATGGCTCAGCTTCGGGGCTGCCGCAGGCATTACAAAGCCTTTCCCGTACTGCGTAAATGGCATATTGAGAGGCAGCAAGGAAGGATTCGAGAATGGGCAGAGATTCATGCAGACAGAGGCCCCTGGCACATACTCTCTTTATCTCAAGCCCTTAAAAGAATTTATGGATTATGATGTGATAAAGCACGATTTTGACAACCCGGCATCTGAAAGCAAACTGAAAGAAAATGAGAAAGCATCTATAAAAATAAAATCCGTGCAGGGAAATTTTGAATCTTCAGGAAATTATCCTATTGAAGGTAATTTGCCGATAAAGCTTCTTAATGATGACAATGAGTATGAAATCACAATATATCTTTATGATGAAAGCAGCATTATTGGAGGATATAAGGGAACATGGAAAGTTTCAGCATCAGATTTGGAAAATGCAAAAAAAATAACTTTCCATGTTTTGGAAAAGCATGGAGATGATGATGAAACGGCATTATTTGTTGCAGGGCTTGATTCATACTCGCAAAAGATTCCTGAGCCGGAGCTGGCATAAAATGAAGGCAAAAAGAGCTTTAATCCACTTTATTGCATTGTTCCTGGTAGAGCTAATATTATTATATCCTGTAGAGTTTGTGCACGCCTTGAGCATTTCAAATGTTCAGATAGCAGATGTAAGCTCAAATTCGGCAAAAGTAAAATGGTTCACTGATGAAGTTGCGGACGGCAAGGTTAAGTACGGGCCTACAAAAGAGCTTGGTTTTACCTCAAGGCACAGCACTTTTATTTTTGAGCACAGCCAGCTGCTGCAGGGGCTTGATTCAGAAAAAACCTATTTCCTGAGCTTAGAGTCATCCAACATAAATGGGGATATTGCTTCAGACAGCAATAGCGGACAGCTTTACTCCTTTACGACAAAAGACATCACTCCTCCTCAAAAAGTCGAGGGTATTGCAATAAGAGCAAAGACAAAAAACTCTATAACTA
Organism: Candidatus Woesearchaeota archaeon; assembly: GCA_964491045.1. GTDB lineage: Archaea > Nanobdellota > Nanobdellia > SCGC-AAA011-G17 > JACPNG01 > CAZBFA01. Next base: position 78 of record CAZBFA010000158.1, on the reverse strand, counting down.
TAGCATGGCAGGCATCAAGTGCCCAGGATTTAAGCCATTACAACATATTCAGGAACAGCATAAGGATTGCAAATATAA
>CAZBFA010000157.1:251-1967 GCA_964491045.1 Candidatus Woesearchaeota archaeon | reverse complement strand
GAGTGATGCAGATGATGTTAGCTTATCCTTATATGAGGTTGTTGACCAAGAATCAAGATTGGTTGAAAAAAAGAGTATAGGGACCTTAGAGCCAAAACAGCAATTGAAGGTAGAATTCAATTGGACCCCATCAGCAAGCGGAAGGGCCGAATTAAAGCTGGAAGGGCTTGCGTCCAATGACGATAATCAAGAAAACAATAATGATTCTATCATATTTGATGTGCTGGTAAAAGATGTGGATGTTAAAATAACACTAGTATCTTACCCAGAATTTATTTTAGCAGGTAACACCAACCTCATAGGAGTATTGCTACAAAACTTTGGCAGCGAAGATGCCCCTGGGTTTGATTTAATCTTAAAAGTTGACGATGAGGATGTAGATTCTATTGCATTTGAAGGGCTGGATTCTAAAGACAGTCAATTTATTGCCCCCATATGGGTGCCTGAAAATGAGGGCAATTTTGAAATAAAGGCAGAAATTAACCTTACGGATGCAGATTTGTCAAACAATAACCATACAGACACTGTAAAAGTCTTCAAGACCAAAGATATAAGATTGGGTTTTGTTGATAAAGATGGAGATAATATAGGTAGGGAATTGCTCCTTGGAAATCAGGAAACGCTTGTTAATGAACCAGTTGTATTAACTATTCCTGATACGAAGCTGAAAATGTGGGTAGGGGATGAAGATGAGAATAGAGTAGCTGCGTCAATGTACTCAAACACAATTATTGGCAACACCACTATAACAAGTGCGCACATTATCGAGCCTGAAAATCAGAATGGATTGCTGCTTTATGAAATCTTTGCCAACAATGACAGCTGGGACTATGAATCATTTTCCAGCTTCCTCACGAGAAGCATTGACACTTTGAATATAAGGTACACTGAACTGGAAGCGTTTTACTGCAATGACTATAATTTCAGCAGCAACGTATGCAAAGAATGGAAAGATGCACCATTGGAAACTCTGGTTTCAAGAGGGGATTTGTTAGCTACTATTGACGCAGCAAAAGCAACTGCCATTGCTTTAGGGGATAAAGATTATGACAATGATAATGCGCCTGATTGGGATGATAAAGATAGTGACAATGACGGCATTGACGATGAGAACGATACTTTTACATGCTTTAACGGAAGGCTAAAGTCAAGGGCTGTATTCAACATAACTGTAAATGAAAGCGCGAATACTGGAAAAGAGCTGAAAGGCAGGAATAAAGTAGGCATAAAAGACAAGGACAAGAAAATAGTGGAATTTGATATCAACTTTAATAAAGACAGGCTGGACTGCAGAGAGGTCATTGTAGAAAAGCAGCCGGAAGTAACGACAAGGGGATTTACACTAATCAAAGGCATTAACCTTACAAATGAAACAAAAACTGCATATGTTGACAAGATATCTGCATTTAACAGAGTTTGCATAAAAGACGAGGAAGTTGATTCTATAGATGAATTAAGCCAGAATTGCGATGGAAACAATGAATTTTTGGTTATGTGCGACGGCAGCAAGCATGGCAATTATACTTGTACTGGTGTTGGTTCACAATACAAGGTAGAAGGCTTAATACATTCTGCTGTTGCAGAGCCAAGCTCCTGCACTGAGTCATGGAGCTGTACAAATTGGAGTTCCTGCAGCAATAGCAGGCAGACAAGGACATGCACTGACGCAAATGCCTGCGGCACCAGCTTCAACAAGCCTTCCGAGCAAAAGTCATG
>CAZBFA010000157.1:0-219 GCA_964491045.1 Candidatus Woesearchaeota archaeon | reverse complement strand
AAGAGCAAAGCGGCAGATTATCAAGAGATACTTTTGATTTAGGGGAAATAAAAGGATGGTCAGACGGAAAATCAAGGATGCTAAAGCTCGGAGAGCATGACCTTATAATATTCACATTTGATAAAAAATTGAAGAACATAGAGCTTGAAAAGCTGAAGGGCACAAGAATCACCATAAAGTTATCATGGTCAGGAAAATCTATTGAGCTAACCGCAGGGG
>CAZBFA010000156.1:0-1983 GCA_964491045.1 Candidatus Woesearchaeota archaeon | reverse complement strand
ACTAAACTCCCATTAGGGGGTTCATATATAAAAATCAGAGGATTTGCTCATCGCCGAAAATCCGGATATTTTTCACTAATTTTGGATAAATATTTTTAGAAACCAATTTAAACAGATTGCATCAAAATATAAGAAAATGGACATTCTTTTCCCGCACGAAGAGATGAGAAAAATACAGGACAAGCTGATTTTTGATATGATGGAATGCGTCAAGGGCAGGAAAAACATGCTTGTTCACGCCCCGACCGGGATTGGCAAGACAGCTGCTGCATTTGGCGCCATCTTGAAATATGCAATTGACAGCAACAAGGTAATATTTTTTGTCACGTCAAAGCACACGCAGCACAAGATAGTTATTGACACGCTGAAAAAGATACAGGAGAGATTTAACATAAACCTTGACGTTGCTGATTTCATAGGCAAGAAATGGCTTTGCTTGATGTCTAATGCCCATGAGATGCATTCTTCTGAATTTTATGAATTTTGCAAGAGCCATATTGAAGCAGGAACTTGCGATTATTACAACAATGCCTGGAACAGCCATAAAGCATCTGCCACCGCCGTTTTGGCATTGGGGGAGATAAAAAACAAGATATTGCCAGTGGAAGAAGTAATCGGGGCATGCAAACAGCATTCTTTATGCCCTTATGAGGTTTCAATGATGTACGCAAGGGATGCAAGGGTCATAATAGCTGATTATTTTCATGTCCTGAACAAGAACATAAGGGAAAATTTCCTGAAAAAGATCAAGAGGGATTTCAATGAGATCATCATAGTGATTGATGAGGGGCATAATCTTCCTGATAGGTGCAGGGACTTGCTAAGCAGCCAGGTATCTTCATTTGCAATTGAAAAGGCTGAAAAAGAAATCAGAAATGCTGGCGACGAAGAGCTTGCATCATCTGTGGGTAAAATAAACAATGTTCTGTTGAACTTGAACATGAATATGAGCCTTGTTGAACATGAAAGGCTCGTCTCAAAAGATGAATTCTGCAATGCAGTAAATGCAATAACCAGCTACGGCGAACTTGTCAAAAACCTGCATAAGATTGGTGACATCGTGCTTGAAGACAAAAAGAGAAGTTATGCCATCCAATTAGCAAATTTCCTTGAAGGCTGGCCAGGGCCTGATGAAGGATTTGCAAGAATACTGAAAAGGGGATTTGCAAAAAAAGACAGGGTTTACATCACATTGAATTACAGGTGCCTTGATCCCTCTGCTGTATTGAAGCACATAGCCGAAAATGCAAATGTAATAGTAATGTCCGGAACATTAAAGCCGGGCTCTATTTATAAAAACTTGTTTGGCTTTGATGCTCAGGTAAATGAATATGAAGATCCATTTCCAAAGAAAAACAGGTTGAGCATAATAGTGCCAGGCATAACGACAAAGTTCAGCGAAAGAGACGGCGAAATGTACGGCAAGATAAGCAAATCTGCTGCAGCCATCACAAACAGCGTGCCAGGAAATTCAATGATATTTTTTCCAAGCTACCAGCTGATGGACAATGTTTATCAGTATTTCAGCAAGGACTGCGACAAAACAATCTTTTTGGAAAGGCCGAAATTAAGCAAGCTTGACAGGGAGCACATAATTGAAAATTTCAAGAAATACAAGAATAATGGTGCGGTATTGTTGGCTTGCGCATCTGGCTCTTTTGGCGAAAGCATAGACCTTCCGGGCGATTATCTGAAAGCAGTTCTTGTTGTAGGGCTGCCGTTGGCCAAGCCAGATTTGGAGACAAAAGAAACAATAAAATATTATGACAGGAAATTTGGCAGCGGCTGGGATTATGGCTATATCTTCCCGGCTTTGATAAAATGCATACAAAATGCCGGAAGGTGCATAAGAACAGAAACCGACCGAGGCATCATAGTTTTTATGGACAGCAGATACTGCTTTGAAAAATACAGGAAGTTTTTTCCGCCAGAATGGGACATTAAAACAGCAAATGACCCCTTGCCGTTGATAAATGATTTTTT
>CAZBFA010000155.1:0-2024 GCA_964491045.1 Candidatus Woesearchaeota archaeon | reverse complement strand
ACAGCCCATCAACAGCTTTGGAAAAAGCGCCAAAAGACAGCGTGCTTAACCCAGCTTCAATACAAACACTTGAGTTAAGGATTGCAAAATGTGCAATACCTGCACCGCAGCAGGAAAAACTTGCCAAAATGCTTGAAGAATCAAAAAGGCAGGATTTGGACAAATATGAATCAGGGGATGCTGATGCGTACAACGCTCTTAGAAACCTGGCAATTGCAAAGTTCAAGACAGAAAATCCTTTATGGAAAAGGATTGTTTATTGGAAAAAATACAGGAAATGGAAAGATTCAATCAAAGTAGAGGTATCTCCTTCTGAAAGGACAATGTTCTTGAATACTCTGATTGACATGCAAAAAGAGATCATTCAGGGCCATAACAGCTTTGCAAGGCTGCCAAAGGCTGTTGAGACATTTGCAAGGGATTATCTTAATTTAAAAAACGAAGAGCAAACCATACTGAACAGGCTTGCGAGGTATGAAGAAATAAAAGCATCAGGGCCAAGACGGATAAAAGAGCTTGAAGAAGCTGTACATCAATTAAGAAACTACAGCTCATGCACGCCTGATGAACAACTGGTTCTATCTGACAAGATAAAGGCATATACCGGCAGCAAAGCGCACCCAAACATTAAAGTTGATGCTATAAGAAACATATTTATTGACGGGCTTAATGCAGAAGCATCTTATATAAACTCCATGCTAGAAGGGAATGACAATAGCAAACTGCTGGATGAACAGCATGCTTCCTCGCTCAGGGACCAAATCAAGATGGTTGAAGAAGAAATGAGGGAGCTGCAGAGAACATGGTTCCCTGCGCTTAAATCTCTTGAAGAGATGGGGCTTGCATATTCAATGGGCATAAGATTTTCTGAAGCAACTGGCTTTACACTTGGCATGAACAGGATGCGGCAGAATGCTGTTGAATTAAAAGCAAGGTTTATTGAAGACATGGGAAAGGCAAAAGATGCTGTGCGCGAGTCAAGGCAGGCAGCTGAATCTGTTGAAAAGAGTGCGACTGAAATAATGAAGATTTATGCTGAGAATTTTGACCCCTTGACAGATGAGTTTAAAGCGCAGCTGGGAGATGGCGCTAAAAATCCAGCCATTGAAGACGCCATTGAAGTTTCTGCAGGCATTGAAGCAAGAGCTCATGCTGAAAAAACAAAATAAAACACTCATAAAAAACAAAAAATGGAAGAAGAGCTTTTTATTAAAATTCCGGGACTGGCAGATTTTGAGAAAGTCAAAAACGCCCAGAATAGACTGGAAGCGCTTCTTGAAGAAGTTGCAGCACAAAAAGCAATCATAGACAAGTATGAAGAAAGCACCAAGTTTCTCAAGTTAGAAGATCCTAATAAATTTCAAGAATTGTGCAGTAAAGCTGATGAAGCGCTTGCATTGAACAAAAAAAGATTTCAGCGCTCCCTGTATATTCTTGATTCCATCGAGACAAGAATCGGAAGGGACGGCGAGCTGTATAGAAATGGCATTGGTTACAAAGGAATAGACTCATACAGCAATAGTTTGATGGCAATCCTTTTTGCACTTCAAGATGGTGCAAAGCTCTGCGGATTGCCGGAATAAAAAAATGATAATAAGGCACAAAGAAATTCAAGAAAAGTGGCCAGAAAATCTAGAAAGAACAGTAAAATGGATTAAAGAATATCCAAAATCAATCAGGCTTGCAAACGAGCTCCGTGAACTAGGAATCAATTTAATAAAACAAAATAATTTATATATCCCATTTTTTAAATATGCGGCCCAGTTAACATACAAGCCAAAAGATGATTCAGGATCACAAATATTGACATTTAGAAAATATAAAAAAGCAGACCTCGTTGCTATTGCTATTGAAACCAAAGAAGCCCAATTCGGAATAGCAATCCATAGCGTAGACGTCTATGATGAGTTTATCAAACGAGCAGGGATGGGCCATATAGTAGACCCGGAAACAAAATATGCAAGCATTGAAGATTATATCAAATCACATAAAGGAAACGCCCCGATTGAGGTCATAATCTCAAG
>CAZBFA010000154.1:0-2030 GCA_964491045.1 Candidatus Woesearchaeota archaeon | reverse complement strand
TCAGATCCTTGACAGGGCTTATTATCTTCAAGCTTAATTCCTTCAGCAGGGGTATGTTCACAATAACGCAGTCTCTTGGCTTTCCACCTTCATAACCCACCAGATATTGTGCCATCTCGTCTAAAGGGCTGATTGTTGCACTCAAACCAACTCTTGCCATGCCTTGCGACAGGGAATGCAGCCTTTCAAGGCTTAATGACAGGTGAACTCCGCGCTTGTTTTCCGCCAATGCATGCAGCTCATCCACAATGACCCAGTCAACATTTTTTATGTGCTCACAGAATTTGTATGATGACAACAATATTGCAAGTGATTCCGGAGTTGTTATCAAGATATGCGGCGGCTTCTTTAGCATTTCTGATTTTTCTGCCGTTGTTGTATCTCCCGTCCTTACAGCTATCCTGATGTTGAGATCTGTTTTTGCAAGATCTTCCATCTCTTTCAGCGGCGTCACAAGGTTGAATTGGATGTCATTGCTTAATGCTTTTAACGGAGAAATGTAAATGCAGTAAACCTTGTCCTGTAATATGCCTTTTTGCGACGAGTCTATCAGCTCATTTATTATGGAAAGAAAGCCAGTAAGGGTTTTTCCAGAGCCTGTTGTTGCTGAAACCAGAATATTGTTTCTTGAATGCACTTCCATTATTGAATACAGCTGCGGCAATGAAAATTCCTTGAATTTAGAAAAAAACCATTTCCTCACTATTGGATTTAGGATGGTTTCAATTTCCTTGCTGGTGTTTGGCCTTGTTTTAGTTGTTATCATTTTTCATTCTCTTAAAATCATCATGTCTTTTTTTAAAAAGAAGGTCAAATTAGCAAAAATATCCCTTTTTATATCTTCTTAAATAGTATTTCGCCCTTTTTGACTTTATATTCTTTTAGCAGGCCAAACCTGCAGTCTTTCAATGAGCCTGCCTTGATGCCAAGCTGCTCATTTATCTTTTTAGCAGCCCCTGGAAGGAATGGGCCGGCCAAAATTGCAATTACCCTTATTGATTCCAGCAAGTTATAAAGAACTTTTTCAAGCTTTTTGTCTTTCAGCTCCCATGGCCTGTTTTCATTCACATACTTGTTTGCTTCATTGGCAAACAGGAAAATTTCTTTTAAGGCTTCATTTAGCTTGTATGAATCCATGTAGCCTTCTATTTCTTTTAGCCTGAGTTTTGCTGTTAAATTTTTGTCCAAGGGCATTTTCTTGATAGGTTTTGCATTCTTTTCAGCAAGAGCCAAAACCCTGCTCACTAGGTTTCCAAGGTCATTTGCAAGCTCGCCGTTGTTCCTTTCAATCAAGATTTCTTCTGAATAATCAAAGTCTTCAAAAACAGGAAACCGCAACAAAGAATACCTCACAACATCACTTGGATATTTGTTCAGCAGCCCTAGCGGGCTTATCACATTTCCAATTGACTTTGACATTTTCTTGCCGCCAACATTTACATAGCCATGGACAAGCAGCTTTTTTGGCAGCTTGTAGCCAGCAGACATTAATAATGCAGGCCATATCACCGAATGAAACCAATTGATCCCTTTCCCAATAACATGCAGATCAGCAGGCCAGTAAGTTTTTTCCTTGTCCTTTAACCCAGAGATATAATTTATCAGGGCATCCACCCAAACCCAGAGCTTGTAATTTTTGCCTTCAGGGAAATCAATGCCCCATTGAGCGTCTTTCCTGGTTATACAAATATCAACAAGCTCTTCTTTAATCCTTGCAGATGATTCATTGCCTCGAGATTCAGGAATAACATAATCCGGCATCATGCTTAGCAGTTTGCCTTTATACTTGCCGAGCTTGAAAAAATAAGCCTCTTCTTTCCTTAGTTCCGGGGCTTTGTCATGCTCGGGGCATTTTCCATTGATTAAGTCTTTTTCAGTGTAATAAACTTCACAGCCAATGCAATATAATCCAGAATACTCACTTTTGTAAATGTCATTCTTCGAGATTATCTTTTTCAATACTTTTTGTACTACAACAGCATGCTCTTTTGCAGACGTCCTTATGAATTCAGAATATGAAATGTTCAATT
>CAZBFA010000153.1:0-2037 GCA_964491045.1 Candidatus Woesearchaeota archaeon | reverse complement strand
ATAGTTTTTGCAGTCTGTCCATTTGTTGTTAACGCATTCCTGCTTTCCTGCCTTGCATTCTCCAACAATGCTCCCGCAAGCCAGATCTGGTGCGCCGTAACAAGGGCAGCCTTCATCAATAGAACTATCGCAGTCATTGTCAAGCCCATCATTGCATATCTCGCTTTCAGAATATCCCTCTATTGCTGAATAATCACAGCCCGGCCATTTTAAGTCATCCCCGCATTCCTGCTTTGAACCGGCGCAAACTCCAAATTGCCTTGGGCAGCTTAATATTTGGCTTTCTAAACAAGTTCCATGCTCGAGGCAGTTTGAATCTAATTTGACGCAGTCTTCATCAAAGTATTTTGTTACATTGCATCCCCTGTAATAGCTGCAGGTTTTGTCTTCAGCAGTCAATGTTGTGTTGCCTATGCATAATATTTTGTCACCTGCATTGCACGGCAGGCAGCCTTCACATTTCTCGCATGCATCTGCTTTTCCCGAGCAGTCTTCATCGATTGAATTGCCGCATACCTCTTTTGCTCCGGGCTTTATTGTTGCATTATTGTCATTGCAGTCATTTCCACTTGAGCATAGTGTGCTTTTTCCAGAAAATCCATCATGGTCATTATCTTTACAGTTTGATGTGCCTGTGCCGCCAGTACCATTAGTGCCGTTCATGCCCAAAGCGCCCTTGCCATTGCAGCTTCTTGAATATATTGAGCCGCAAGTTCCATCTAAAAATTCGCCTGGCTGGTCAGCGCTTCTGATGCTTACTTGTGTTGAGCCGGCAGAGCAATAAATGCCTCCGTAAACTCCAAAATAAACAGTTCCTGTAACACTTACGTCCATTTTTCTGTTTACCTTGTCGCAAACCATTGTTTTCAATGTGTTTGTTGGCACATATGCCTTGCCATTACAGTTTGAAAGCACGCTTGAATCTGTTGTTATAAAAGCAGTTCCACCATTGTCAGTGGCGCATTTCATAGTGGCTGCGCTTCCGATAACATTGTAGCTTTCAGCCTTGCATAATCCTTTTGAGTTTGTAAGGCTCTTGCACTCAGAGCCAGATGGCAATAACCCGCCTTTGCATCCAGCAGTAACTTGCGTTTCTGGTGATGTTGGAGCTGGCGCATTTTTGCATTTTTCAATACCATCCCTGACCATCTTTGCTATTTTTTCATAGTCTGCAACCTCTCCGCTAGCCAATGCTCTCTCGCACATGTATTGTTCCATGCCTGCTGAAGAAGGGCAAACTTTGCAGTTTGGATACATGTCTTGAAGTTGCTGGAATGTTAGGTCTTCTTCTGGTGCCAAGCCAGCTTCTTGGCCGCATGCGCTTCCTGTCAAAGGTGTTCCAGCTATTGCGCAAGCGCATTCATCAGCTTCTTCTCCAGGTCCAACTTCTTGTGTTCCAAATTCCGTGCATCCTTCATATTCTTGTAAATCCTGATTGAAGTCATACAATGCGCAATTATTGCTTGTAAGGCCCGTCATCCCGTTGCTGCATTGGAATTCAAAAGACTCGGCGCAAGATGCAGCTGAATCAGAATAATCAGAATTTTCAACGCATAAGTCTGTGCTGTCTGCTCCTTTGTCATTGACATAAAGAGTTAAGCACCCTTTTTTTACTATGAATCCTTCAACATTGTTGAAAGAAATTTTGTCTCCATCAATGCATATTCCTTCTTTGCCAGCGCAATTTCCAAAATAAATGTCATTGGTGCAACTTTCTCCAGAGCCGCATTGATTCTCAAATGTGAACCCATTATATTCCATTGAAGCGCCAGGTGTTACTATTGCCATTGTAGAATCACATTCAAAATAAGCTCCGCTTGCAAATAAGCTTGTGCTTATCCCGCTGTTGCTTCCGCATGATATACCAGTTATTGGCTCGCCGCCATCGGCAGTTGAGTACAGCTTTAGCATTCCAGCAGTTATGTCTGTAGTTATAGAAACTCCTTGTTTGCCTGTAAACTGATCTAGAGGTAAAAGCATTTTATTAAAATCTAAGGTTAAGCTGCCTGATGAACCAGTTATGGCACAATTTGCATT
>CAZBFA010000152.1:0-2048 GCA_964491045.1 Candidatus Woesearchaeota archaeon | reverse complement strand
ATTGCTTTGCTTTTTCAATTCTTATATTTTTGTCAACGTTCTGGAATGTCATTGGTAATATCACATTGTCCAGTGCGTTCAAACTTGATATTAAATTGAATGTCTGAAATATAAATCCAATTTTTTGCCCTCTTATCCCGGCCAGCTCATCTTCAGTCAGTGTTGAAATGTCTTTGCCATCAAGGTATATTTTGCCTTTTGTCGGCAGGTCCAGGCAGCCTATCATGTTAAGGCTTGTTGATTTGCCGCTGCCGCTTTTTCCTAAAATAGCAAGAAATTCACCTTCGTAAACATCAAGGTTTATGCCTCTTAATGCCGGAACCTCAACTTTGTCCATCTGGTATATTTTCCAGACATTTTCCAGCTTGATCACAACTCTTTTCATAGATAAATCAAAATAAGAAATGTTTATAAACCATGCCCTTGTGGTCTTTTAGATGGGTTACTTAAAATACATCAAGGCATTGTACAAGAAGCCAAAAGCTAATCTGGGAGAGTTATACCGAGAGAGATTGGCCAAGATTAGAAAAGAGGCTACAATTGAAAAGCTTGAACATCCAACAAGGATGGACAAGGCAAGGACTTATGGCTACAAGGCAAAAAAAGGCTTTTTGATAGCCCGTGTTAAAGTAAAGCGCGGCGGAAAAATGAGGCCGCATTTCATGGGTGGAAGGAAAACAAAGCAGTATAGGAGAAGAAAGGTTATTGAAAAGAATTATGCATGGATAGCTGAAGAAAAAGCAGCAAGGAAATACAAGAACTGCGAAGTTTTAGGCTCTTATTGGATTGCAAAAGATGGAACTAATTATTGGTTTGAGGTTGTGCTTGGCGACAGGGAAATATTAAAGACATACAATGAATATAAAAACTGGATTGCAAAAACTCCTGGCAAAGTCTTCAGGGGAGTTACTTCTTCAAATAAGGTGTAAATATTTATATGTGAGCTTTAACGCTTTTTTGGGCATATGATTAAAATGCCTATAGATAAAGAAAGAAGGATATCTTGATTTGGTCATGTCCTATAGCTGGGTTTACCTTTTGCCTGACGATAAAAGAAAAAATATGGTTGAAGATTTACAACAACTTTGTAAGAGGCATGAAGAGCCATTAGCTGTTCCATACAGGTATATATCAATATTAGCAAAAAAGAGCAAAATTGTCATTTAAGAGAATTACACCTCAGATAAAGTATAAACTTCATTATTTTTGCAGCACATTCATTAAAAGTGAATATTTATTCAATAATAATGAATGATATTTAGTTAACATAATGTTACTTGTTCCTTGCATCATAAACTATATAATGGTGTTATATCGCTATCTCTACATAAAAAGGGCCCGTAACATAACCTGGACAGTGTAGTCGGCTTCGGACCGACGTATTAGGGTTCAAATCCCTACGGGCTCATTTATTTTTTCATTATAAATCGCAAAAAGATAATCTTATAAACGCGTGGAATAAGAACATTGGCATGGAAGAGACGCTAAAAAATCTGGTTAAGGCATTCATTGGAGAGAGCCAGGCAAGGAACAGGTATTCATTCTATGCAAAAACTGCAAGGGAAGCAGGATATGAGCAGCTTGCAGACATATTCTTGGAAACAGCTGAAAATGAAAAAGAGCATGCAAAAAGGCTTTTTTACCACATCAATGAGCTGAAGAAAAAAAGCAAGCAGGAGTTAAAGGAAATCATTGTTGATGCAATAGCTCCATTAACTTGGCATGACACAGTTGAAAACTTGAAGGCAGCCATAGCGGGTGAGCATTATGAAAATACAATAATGTACCCTGAATTTGCAAAGGCGGCAGACAAGGAAAAACTGCCTGAAATTGCAAAAAACTTAAGATATATTGCATTGGCAGAAAAGCATCATGAAGAAAGGTACATACAGTTATTGAAGGCGCTTGAATCAAAGACAATGTTCAAGAAGCTAGAGGCAAGATTCTGGGTCTGCAAGGAATGCGGGTATGTGCATTTTGGGAAAGAGCCGCCTGATAAATGCCCTGCATGCGACCATGAAAAGAAATATTTCGAGTTAAAACTGGAA
>CAZBFA010000151.1:0-2072 GCA_964491045.1 Candidatus Woesearchaeota archaeon | reverse complement strand
CAATCAGACCTTGACATGAAGGACTGCCCAGCACACCAGAGCAACTTTTCATGGGTTATTATTGCGGCATATGGCCTTATTTTCCTTATGCTGGCAATAGGTGCTTATATATCTTTTTTTATTAAGCCTGCGCAAGCCACAACGCCCAAAGAAGCTTTAGAATCTGCTGCAGAGCCAAAAAAGGATTTTAAGCCAGTTGATATGTCAAGGTTGGATGAAGAAGAAACCAGAGTGTATGAACTGATCAAAAGCAAGGGCGGTTCAGCATACCAGGGCGATCTCATAAGGGAAACCGGCTTCAGCAAGGTCAAGACAACAAGAATCCTGGACAGGCTTGAGCTAAAGGGTGTTCTTGAGAGAAAAAGGCGGGGCATGACAAATATCATAGTCTTAAAGTAAATTTGTTTTGAAACTAGTTTCACAATTAATTATATATGCTGTTTCAAGAATCAATTCTATCAGGTTTTGCATTTAAAATTAATCATGGGAGGAAACAATGGCGGAATTTACGGGAAATATGCAGGATGCTGCTGGCAGCAAAAGCAGCAATACAAACAAATTATTAATCGGAGCATTGGTGATAGCTGTGCTTGTTATCTTATTTAATGCATACCAGCTTGGCACATTTTCATCAAGCAAGACGCAAACAAATGTTGTTACTGGCTCTGTTGTATCAACCAGTCAGCAGCAAGCTCCTGCAATAGATGTTACGCCAAAAGGCGTTCCAGATGTTTATGGCAAAGAGCTTGGAGTAAGCTATGATGATATTTCAACAGCTGATCCAAAAAAGGCAGATGCAACAATAGCAAGGCTTGGAACTTTGGAAAACAGCATAAGCCTTGACAATGACCAGATGGCAAGGTACATAAAAATAGCAGGCCAGATAAGCTGCGAATACTGCTGCGGTGCTGAATCAATAATCTTCAGCAATGGCCAGGCTGCATGCGGCTGCGCACATTCATCTGTAATGAGGGGCATTGCTAAATATCTTATAAAGAATCATGGCTCTGAGTACACCAATGACCAGATTTTGGAAGAGCTGGGCAAGTGGAAAACCTTGTTTTTCCCAGGGCCAATTGCAAAGAAAGCAGGGATTTTAAAGGAAAAAGGCATTGAGCTGAATTACATAAATTTGGCATCAAACAAATATAGAAATTTATAAAACGTGGAGGAACAAAAATGAAAACAGAACATTTGCTTGTTGCAGTCGTTGCTGTGCTTGTGGTATTTTCAGTATTTCAATATTACCAGATAGGCAAGCTAAAGCAGAGCAATACAATAACAGGCAATGCGGTTTCTGGCAGCCTGGACATGAGCGGCTGGACAGAAGATGAAAAGATGATGTATGAGCATCATGGAACATTGCCTTCAAGATTGCAAGGCCAAGGAAATGCGCCAGCATCATCTGGCATGGTTGGGGGATGTTAAATGTTTGGCTTGTTTAAAAAAAGAGACCCTATATGCGGCATGAAGGAAGAAAAAGGAAAAGGCATAGAAGAGCATGGCATGTGGTTCTGCTCAAATAAGTGCCTTGATGAATATGAAAAAGAGCTTCATGCAAAGAAGAGCAAAAAAGGCAGCTGCTGTTAAAAGTCAGCATAAAAATTTATTTTTTTCTTTTCTTGTTTTTATTCCTGGTGCAGTAACATATTATATTCCAATGCTCGCCATCATCTTGTTCTTGTCAAAGTCCTGCAAGTCTTCATATCCCTGCCCGGTTCCAATGTAGATAATTGGCTTCTTTACAACGTACTCAATTGATATTGCAGCCCCGCCCTTTTCATCAACATCAACCTTGCTTAAGATTATGCCATCTATGCCGATTGCTTCATCAAATTTGCTTGCCTGCTCTATGCAGTCAGAGCCAGTGATGGACTCTCCAACAAACAGCTTTAAATCAGGCTTTATGACTCTCATAATTTTTTGCATTTCGCTTATCAAATTTGCATTGCTGTGCTGCCTTCCCGCAGTGTCAATCAAGACAATATCCATATTCTTTGATTTTGCAAACTTGACCGCATCAAATGCAACAGCTGTCGGGTCGCTGCCATAATTGTGCTTTATTATTTTGA
>CAZBFA010000150.1:831-2114 GCA_964491045.1 Candidatus Woesearchaeota archaeon | reverse complement strand
AATTTTTCAGCTATCAGGCTTATTATTCCGCCCTTTACATTGAATATTGCCATGCCCTCTCTCCAGAGCATGTCACAGATGTAAATATTCCTTACTCTGTCGCATATCCCAACAGACTGCCCTTTAACTTTTTGTGTTTCCAGGCATTGCTTGTACCCCTTCAATATTGAATTTATATTCTGCAACCCGGCTCCGATTCCGGTGATGCATACAGGCACGACAACTTCGGGGAAATTCGGCAGGCATAATACAGAGCTCCCTATTAACCCTGTTTCAACAACATTCTCAACTTCCCAGTTTCCTCCAAGGTTGCATCTTGATGCAGGGCATATTACTGGGTCGCATGCATTGAACATTAGCTTGCAATCTCCAGGATCCATAAAATCAACGCAGCTTGGCCCAGGCCTTGCTTTAGGCGTTTCCCTTACTGTGTACAGGCTTGCATCTCCCGAAATCCCCTTGCATTTTACCCTGTCGCCTTTTTTGTAGCTAAGGCTTTTTGTAAACGCAGAAGCGGAAAATTGAGAATTTAGCTTGCTTATGCAGTTATTTACATTGCCTAATGATGATTCAAACTCGCTGTCTTTCTCGCCCTTTGATTTTGTCAATGCATCCTGTATTGTTCCAATGGACTGGTCTGATGCAAGCCCCATTTCATCATTAGGAATTGCCCTTCTCCAGACATTTGTTTTAACCACCCTTCCATTTGATGAATATTCAATTTCAGCATAATGCTCTGCGTCTATGCTTATTCTTTCAACTAATCCTTCATTTCTAGTTCCCTCAGCAACCCTTGTTATCATCGGCCTGTGCTTTTCCCTTGATGCTCCGGAAACTATTGTGAAATCATCAAAATTTGCCTGGGATATTTGAATGAAAACCTTTTTCTCATCAGTTATTCTTTTTTCAATATCCTCTTTCCAGCTTTTTTCTAAATTATCTCCATCGCTTGCTTCAAATGGTACATAACCAGCAGAGAATATGCCGCCACCAACAGCAAATGATACACCAGGTAAGTTTGGATCTGTACTTTCATACTTCACAAATAACACTTCTCTTTTGCCGCTGTCCAAGTCATTGAAATAATAGTAAGTCTTCCCATCACTTTCTTTGACAGGAACAATGTCATATTTGTCAATGGTATTTTTTTTCTCAAATTCTCTGAACTGGACAGCCATCGCAGCATTTAATGTTTTCAAGATATCTGCTTCTTGCTCTGGTTTTATATTAAATCCCCTGTATTTTGAAAGCGCTACAGTTGAATCTAACTTGGTCTTTGTAGC
>CAZBFA010000150.1:0-816 GCA_964491045.1 Candidatus Woesearchaeota archaeon | reverse complement strand
TCTTTCAAGTATCTGTTGAACAGTTTTTCTTCATTGCCTGCAAATTCTACCTGATCTATGTCGCGATTGAACACCTTTTTTAATTTAGATTTATCTGTTTTAGCATAATTCTTCCTTAAGAGGTCAAAATAATTTTTGGCATCAACTGCAACGGCCTCTTTCATCACAGCAATGTCTTCCTCAACAAACTTTGGCAGGTAGCTGGGATCATACTCTGCAAATTTCTTCGCATAATACCAGTCTTTCAGCGATTCTGGAGCCTCTTTTGTTTTTGTGTCAATCAGATTCTCATAGCCAGTATCTTTTATCTCGCCTAAGAATTCCTTTGAGTCTATTTTTTTGATTATATCTTCTGCTTTTTCCAAGTCTTCTTCATATGCACCAATATTTTTATCATCCAATACGCAGCTGTCAAAGGACTTGTCTTCATATTGTTTTTCGCTGCATTTTTGCATCCATTTGTCCCTTATCTTCTGCCTTGCCAAAACTTTTCCGCCTCCAGAAAGAAGATTCTTTGCCCATACAGCGGCATAGGTTGCATAGCATCCCTTGACCCAGTAATTATGCAGCTTTTCAACATTTCCAACAACCTTGTCAAGCTTTTCTATCAGCTTTGCTGTCTTGTTTATTTCCTTGTCAATCGTGTCCGAAAACAAAGGAAGCTCAAATGGCCTTTTTTCTATCGGCAGATGCAGTGTAAATTTAACAAAGCTTTCTGCTTTTTCTGGAACAGGGTCTATTGTTACAACAGCTTCCCGCTGCATGTTGACCGAGCTTAATCTTACAGTATGCTTTTTATTATTGATGGTTATTGCG
>CAZBFA010000149.1:0-2119 GCA_964491045.1 Candidatus Woesearchaeota archaeon | reverse complement strand
ATTCCATAGAATAGTCGGAAGCATTCCATCTTATTTTTTTGTAAGCCTGTTTTGAAAAAGCCCTGAAGCCGCATTGCGTGTCCTTCAGGTCAATGCCATAAAAAACCTTTACAAATCTTGATATGAACCAGTTTCCAAACCTCAGGACAAGGGGCATTTTTGCGCTTGGCTTCCTGTAGCCGAAGACAATATCATACTTATCTAATTTCTCAGCAAATCTTGGTATGTCTTCCGGATTATGCTGCGCATCAGAATCCAAGACAACAATAATCCTCGCGCCATTTTTAGCTGCAAAATCACATCCTGTCTTTAAGGCGGCGCCCTTGCCTAGGTTGACAATATGCCTTAAAACCATTGCTCCCGCCCTCTCCCCGAGCAATGCAGTCCTGTCTGTGCTGCCGTCGTCAATCAGCACAACCTTATCAGCGTATTTTTGGGCTTTTTTGACGACCCTGAAAATATCCTTCTCTTCATTGCGGGCAGGTATAACAGCCCAGAGATTGCTCGTTTTCATTGAGAATTGTTTGACGCAGGCATATTTTCTTCCGTCAAATTCGATTGCTCTGTTAAAACTGGCTCTTCAACAGGCTCTTTAAAAAAATCAACATAATCTTTTACAATTGTGGTATTTTTTCCTTCCCAGTCAACTTTATATGTGTAGATGTTTGTTCCTGTAAGCCCGCGCTGGTGATTTATTATATCAAAATATCTCAAGCCATGGCCATGCATATAGAACATTCTTGTAAAGACGCTTCCAGTCAGCTCGTTGCTTGAAATTACAACCTTGACCTCGTCCTTGCTTTGCGGTATTATTGTCATGCCATGGCCTGTTGTAGTGTCATCAAACTTTTTCTTGAATATTCCTTCTTCGGTAACAAATGCAGCAGAGCCTGGCTTGAAAATTTTATCCTGGAATCTTGCGTATACATCATAGCTTGTCCAGTTTATATTGAAAACCAACGCAACATTGTTGCCAACGTCTAATGGGGGGCATGCAAATATTCCTTTTTCATTTCTTCTGCAGTTCATCTCGCCTCCATAGCCTGGCCATGGGGCAATCCACGTATTGGCTTCGCTGTCGCTGCCTATAGCCTGTATTTCAAAATAAATGTTTTCTGCCCTGTCCCTTGTGTAATTGAATTTGTCCATCATGTAATGGACAGCCTGCTCCTGCTGCATTCCCCTTGCATTTTGCCATATATCAGCCCTTTCAAAATTCCAAGAGCCAAAATGGCCCCATACCCCGCTTTTGCCTATCATGTCCTCTGATGCAATTACATAGCCTTCAGGAGGCGTGCAATGGGTATACTGAATCACATCGTTAATTTGATTTTTATCAAGGCCATGTTTGCCGAGCTCTTTCTCTGCATCATCTTTGTCAAGAAGTATTATTCTGTTTATTATTTTTAAGGTTAAGTGAGAATTATTTATGTATCCATTCAATGTGTTGAAAGCCCTGCCGCTGCCGCAGTCAAGCATTCTTATTATTCCAAAAGCCTGCCTTTCATTGTCTGTCATTAAAAGTTTGCCTACCCAGTGTGCAGGAGGATGCACTTGTGTTGTGCCATCAAAAGTAACAGGCCTGTCTGCAATGGCTTTGAAGTGATGGCCAAAATCCCACCACGATGTTATAATTGCATCGGGTTTTGAGCCTTGTTTTATTGCAATAAGCGTGTTGTACCACGCGTCATTTATTATAGGTATGTCCTGCCCGGCAGACCTTATTGCAGCACGCGTTGAGCTTACATAAACTGAGAGCAGGACTATAATTAAGATGCCGCTTGCTATTGCTTTATGTATCTTAAGCCCTTTTGTAAGCGCCCCTGATACATACTCATAAATTCTTCCGAATGCAACGCCGAATGCAACGCTGAAAGCAGGAGCAAGAAGCAAAGTAAACCTTATTCCTTTTATGCTTGCAAAAATAGTTGATACAATCCAAAGAGACAGCAATATGGCCAGCCTGAAATCATGGGACTTGTCCTTTTTGTATATAGAAATTAAAATTCTGACAGCTATAGGAAGCATTATCCATATGATCAATCCAAAAACCGAGATGCTGAAATGTTTCCTCACTAAAAAATATGACCTATAAAACAGCAAAGTTGCCATCCAATAT
>CAZBFA010000148.1:0-2121 GCA_964491045.1 Candidatus Woesearchaeota archaeon | reverse complement strand
TTCAGTATATATTCCATTATTGAAGAGAATGCCGGCCTTGTTATGAAAACGCCTGCTGAAATGCCTATTATTGTTGTCAATGCAAAGCCCCTTATCAAGCCCGCCCCGACCCAGAACAATGGGAGCATGGCAACAAGAAGGGTTGCAAATGCAGTGAATATTATTGCAAATGCCCTCTTGATTCTTTGCTTGAAGTTCAATGATGCTTCTTTTTCGCCGTAAATGAGCTCGTCAGCAATGACTATCTGGTCATCAACTCCCGTGCCGACTGCAGCAAGAATCCCCACTATTGCTGCTATGTCAATGTTCCATTTTATTGCTGCTGCAACACCAAAGATAATCAGGATTTCGCTGAGCATTGTAACCATCATCGGCAGTATGATTGACATTTTTCTGTATCTTAGATAAACAACCAATGTTACCGCAATGATAGCAAATACCATGACAAAAAATGTGTTTTTTATGAAGCCTTTTCCGAGTGTTGGGGATATCGTGTCTAATTTTGCTATTTCTATATCTACAGGCAGGCTTCCTGTAATCAAGATTGTCTGGAGCCTGTCCATGTTTTTTATTGCATTGTCCTGGGCTGTTTTGATGTCAGCGCCAAAGCCCGGGCCTGATATTGAAATGTCTGTTGTTTCCTGGCCTTTTAGATCAGAGCCTATCTGCAGTGAATCAACCAATTGACTGTCAAGATAAAAGTCAATATTCTTTTCAAGAATGCTTCTGCCATCAGGGCTTTGCACCACTTTAATATCTTTGGTCACAGCTGCGTGCCTTTTTGCTGAATCTGAACTAAGCTTTATTGCAAATTCAAACTGGCACTGATATCCGTTTTCAACAGCATTGCATCCTCTTATGCCTGAACAGGAACCGTCTCCCTTGCACACAAATGGAAGGTCTTTCTTGCCACCTTCAAAGACAGTTTGGTTTGCTATTTTTGCCTCAAATTTTCCCTGCGCAGCAATAAGATTTTCAACTTCATCAATTGAAACCCCTGCTATCTCAACAAGAACATATTTATTTCCAGCCAAATCCTTTGTCGGCCTTATGCTAATATCAGTGAGCCCATAAACATTCAGCCTGTTGCTCAAGACACTGACCAGATTGTTCAATGTTTCATCTGTTGTTTTTTCTTTTGGCTGGAGCAATACTCGGGTGCCGCCCTCCAAATCAAGGCCCTTGACAATGTTTGAGGTTTTTGCTTCCTTGACAATGATTTCCGGCTTGCTGTATGTGAGATATGCAATCTCCCCTTTATTGGTGGATATGCTGATTTTTTCTTTAGGGACAAATTTTTCAATTGCATTGTTATAATCTGTTATGTTGCTGATTTCCTGCTTGTTTATGCTTCTCAATGAATCGCCAACTGAAATGCCCGGAATTTCACTTCTTAAGACAGTAAGATTTTCATCAAGGTTTAATTTTACCTTGTTTGTTATGTTTGTCTTTATAGCTGCCTTGTCTGTTGCTATTGACAATTCCAATGGCTTTTTTTCGAGATAAGAGACTGCTTTGCTGTAGTCTGCTAATGTTTTAACATCCTGCTTGTTTATGCTCAAAATTTTCAGATCTTGCCTCAGCCCGTTGTCTGCTGCAAGGCTGTTTGCATTAACGCTTTTTATTTCAACCCCTGCCGCATATGGATTTGGGCTTATGGCAACTATTGAAGCCGCTGCAAAAAACAGCAAAAGCCAGACGCTAAATGTGAAAAACTTAGCCATGCTTCTCCGCATATGTTTTTAACAAGTACACATTGACGAGCCATGTGCTGAACAAATCAGCGACAAGGCCAATTATTATGACAAGAAACATTGATGCCATGACAAATGAATTTGTGACTAAATAGCCAACCAGCAATGCAGCAATAGCGGCAAAGGTCATTGTTGAGCCTGTTTTTATTGATTCAATGATTCTTTCATCAAGGTTGCCGGATGTTTTTCTCTTTAATATCCTTGTTGTCAATAGTATGTCTGTATCAATGCTGTAACCAATGAGCAAAAGCAAGGCTGCTGCTGTCGGCATGGAAAGTTTTATGCCAATCAAGTTCATCCCTGCCATTGCCACGATGATATCAAACAAGGCTGCAGATATCACAGCTATGCTTGGAACAACAACCCT
>CAZBFA010000147.1:0-2132 GCA_964491045.1 Candidatus Woesearchaeota archaeon | reverse complement strand
GGCCTTGCTGTTTATTGTCTGTCTTTGAGCGGATTTTTTCCATTTGTTTGGCTGATGAGCGCGGCTTTCTTTTCATAAGAAGGAACACAATTGAAGCAGTTATGCCAAGAACCAAGATTATTGCGCCAATTAAAAATGGCAGTTTGGACTTCTCTGCTGGTAGTGGCAGTTGTTTTTCTTCTGCCAAATCAGAGTCTCCTCCGCTTACACAATCATTCATACATGTGCTTGAATCTTCCCCGAATTCACAGATATTATTGCCGCAAGTTGTTCGCAATTGACAGTCAACAGCACACATATCTACATTTTCACCAAGATCACATATTCCATTTCCGCAATATGGCTGTTGTGTTACACCGGTATCACCTTGCAGGTCAAAAGTACTTGTGCTCCCGGTTCCGCCTGTGCCGCCACTACCTGAACTGCTGCCACCATTTCCGGTTCCAACTCCAAAGCAAGATCCACAATCTGGCTGGCAAGATGAACAAGATTCGTAGGTGTCACAAACATTGTCACCGCAAAAAGCCGGAGTTATGCATTGCCCCTCGCTGCAGGTTTGGCCAGATGGGCAAGATGCAGGAGAACTCCATTCTAAGCAAAAGTCCGGGTCATAATCACCACAGGCCTGATAATCATTGCCAGAGCATTGTTTTGAGCCAGAGGTTACACATTCATCTGTGCATAAACCTCCAGAAGGGTATATAGTTAAGAACCAGACTGAATGTGCTGGCATAACAAAAGAAGATGAAATATCTTGGTCTATTGGAACAAGGTTATTCAAAAAGCTTAATACAGTAGAACCATCGGTAGCAGGAACACTTTGGTTATTTATTTCTGTAACGTCCCTTTTGTACAAGCAATCAACTCCGCTGCAGCTTATAGTAATTTTCTTTGCAATGTTTTCAAATCCTTGTAAGATATTTAGTTTAACTTTTGATTCACCTTCTTTTTTTAGGTTTACTATGACTAAATTCAATGGTGTCATCCTTTCCTTCTGGAAGGCATAAACTGTGATTTCACTTTCATTTGAAGTTGAGGTTTTTAATAGATTAGATTGAGCAGAATCCAAGAATCTTGCAAAAAGTGCATAAACAAAATAGGGCGAATATACTCGTGCATAATCCGAAATCATATATAAGCCAACATTGAAGTTTGCTGATGCAAAAATCCCTGCTCGCGCAAACCTGCCAAGGCGATCAGCTGTCCAAACTTCACTTCCAAAGGTTCCAAATGCTGTATGTGTACTTCCTGATATCTGCCACTCTGATGGGATAAATATAACCTCCGAAATGCCTTTTGTTTTCAATAGGTTAGAAGTGCATTGGAAAAATGGCTCGAGATATGAGATTGTTTTTATATTAACTTGCCCATTTGTTATGTCAAATGCGCCTTGCGGGCACGTTGGTACAGTTGTTGAATTTTTGAATTTAAGTGCATTGTTGATGCATATCTTGGAGGGTTTTATGATATCGGGATTTCTTAAATAAAGTTGGCCCGAAGGGGGGATAAATAGGCCAAAATCATCAACTAAACGACCCCAATCTCCTGCTATGGGCAACCCAGATGCCATTGGCAAATTTTCTTTTTCAACAAAAAATGTGATATCAACTGTGCCAGCAGAATTTGAATTTCTCAAGAAAGTTCGATTGATGCCTTGTCGGTAAACTCCAATAGTATCAATGCCATCACCGTTCCAGTCACCAGCTATTGGCAGGTCTCCGTCAATGCCATATCCACTGAACACAATGTCTGCATTACCAGCAGAATTTGAATTTCTTAAATACCAATAGCCTTTCCTGAAAACACCTATTGTGTCAATTCCGTCATTGTTCCAATCACCAGCTATTGGCAGGTCTCCATTTGCGCCGAAAGCAAATGACATATCAACTTTCCCGGTCTCTTCTGCATTGCTCAAAAAAAACATTCCAGTTGATGGCCTGAAAACACCTATTGTGTCAATTCCGTCATTGTTCCAATCACCAGCTATTGGCAGGTCTCCATTTGCGCCGAAAGCAAATGACATATCAACTTTCCCGGTCTCTTCTGCATTGCTCAAAAAAAACATTCCAGTTGATGGCCTGAAAACACCTATTGTGTCAATTCCGTCATTGTTCCAATCACCAGCTATTGGC
>CAZBFA010000146.1:0-2134 GCA_964491045.1 Candidatus Woesearchaeota archaeon | reverse complement strand
CTACCTTGGGGCTGCTGTTGCTAGCACAGACTCATTAAAAGCAGACGGCATTGCCGTAAGATTGATGGGCCTAAATCCTGAAGACATTGGCTATCTAAGAATGTTGCATGAAATGAGATGCGGAGATTATAGCCTGGCTGGGTTGGTTGGTGAAAACATAGAAACTGTTAAAAAGACATTCAAAATGCACAGCCTTTACCATATGCAAAAGAATGAGAGTATAGCATGAAAATTATCGTAGGATATCCGCCAATTGAAACCAAGAAAGGGGGAACAACGCCCTTGCTTAGCCAGAACAGGCAATATCAAGAGTTCCACAATGAAACTTACCTGTTTCCGGTCGTTCTTGGCACTGCCGCAACATGGCTAAAGAATAACGGGAATGAAGTAATCTGGCTTGATGCAATAGCAGAAAAAATAAATAAAGAAAAATTTTTTTCAATTCTTGAGATTGAAAAGCCAGACTTATTCTTCTTTGAGACCAAAGCGCCTGTCATAAAGCAGAATTGGAAGCTGATTGACGAGCTAAAGGAAAAATTTCAAACATTGAAGATTGCAATATGCGGCGACCATGTAAGTTTTTTGCCAAAAGAAACCATGGAAAACAGCAAGGCGGATTTTGTCATAACATCCGGCTTTTACGATTTTGCAATTGTTGAATTAGTTAATGCACTTAAAGAAGGAAAGAAGATTCCAGAAGGGGTATGGCATAGGGCTAAAGAAAAGATTGTTGAAAGCGGGGCTTACAAGTTGAATAGAAAGCTTGACGAAGCGCCGATTATTGACAGAATATTGACAAAGAATCACCTGTACCAAAAGGAATACAACCTGAAAGGTAGGCCTTACGCTTATATCATGTCTGCAAGGGACTGTTATTGGGGCAAGTGCAAGTTTTGTGTTTGGAATTTTACACTTTATCCAAAAGGCTCTTTCAGGTTCAGAAGCCCGTCAAATGTTTTTGAAGAAGTAAAGTATTTAGTTGATGAGATAGGCATAAAAGAAATATTTGATGATGCTGGAACAATAACCATTGGAAACTGGCTGAAAGAATTTTGCAAGATGATGATTGATTCTGGCTACAATAAAAAAGTGATATATTCCTGCAACATGAGGTTTGGCGCTGTTGGCCTTGAAGAATACAATCTGATGAAGGAATCTGGCTTCAGGCTGTTAAAATTCGGCCTGGAATCTGCAAACCAGAAAACTCTTGACCGGATTGACAAGGGCATAAATGTTTCTGACATTGAAGAAGGCTGCAAGATGGCCAAGAAAGCAGGGCTTGAAGTGCACCTTACAATGATGATAGGATATTTTTTTGAAACAAGGCAAAACGCATTGAACACATTGAATCTGGCAAAGAAATTAATGCTTAATGGGCTTGCCGATGTATTGCAGTCAACTGTCGTTGTGCCCTATCCCGGAACGCCATTATACGATGAGGCTATTAAAGAAAATATGCTGCTTGTCGACAAAAATGATTATGAAAGATTTGACATGACAAGGCCGATATTGAAAACTCCAGACATGACATCGGAAGAGGTGATGAAGATATGCAATTCAATTTACAGCAGGATATTCTTGAATCCAAGATATATGATAAGGCACTTGACCAAAATAAGAAGCCTTAATGACATTCTGTACACCCTAAAGGGGCTAAAGGCAGTTATCGGCCATATTCAGGATTTTGGCAAATAGTGTTCAGCAGGGCAAGGATGACAGAAAGCTTTATAAATATACGAAAACTATATATGCTATAGAATCGATTTTATGAAAATTGAAAATGACCAAAATTATAGAGTACATAAAGGAATCAAATCCCTGGTGGTTTGGAAGGTTTAAGCTGGAATATAAAGAAAGAGAAATATTCCAAAAGCTATCAAAATTTTTTGACATGCCCCAGATAATAGCGCTGACCGGGCTTCGAAGAGTCGGAAAGTCAACAATAATGATGAAAATAATAGAAAACTGGCTGTCTTCCGGCTTTGACTCCAAAAATATTTTTTTCTTTTCATTTGATGATTTTAAAGAGGGCAGCTTAAGGGATGTGGTAAGGGAATATGAAAGGCTTAACAATAAGACATTATCTGATGAAAAATTTTTATTTTTATTTGATGAAATCCAGAAACTAGAAAAC
>CAZBFA010000145.1:0-2144 GCA_964491045.1 Candidatus Woesearchaeota archaeon | reverse complement strand
TGAAATTCATCAGATTAAAGATGTTCAATTTGTATATAAGCTTTTTTCTCAAATTTAATCTAGAACACTTCTTCCTTGACCTTTTCTTTGTCTATTCCAATTTCCCCTAGAATCTTCTTTATATCATGGCCGAACAAAACCGGGCCAGAAATGAAAAAACTTGTGTTCTTCTTGTCTTTGATGACGGTTTCAATCACGCCCCTGTCAAACCTCCCAATGCAGCCCTCCCAATCAGTGTTTGTTTCCCTTGTCAAAGTAGCTATATACTTGAAATTCTTATTGGCTTCGCTTAATTTTTTAAGCTCTTCCTCGAATAGCATGTCATTTTGCGTCTTGCAGCTGTGCAGCAATGTGACATGCACTTGCAGTTTCTTTCCAAGAATATACCTTAATATTGACATCAACGGCGCTATGCCGCAGCCAGCGCTTATCAAAACAACCGGCTCATCGCTGTCCTTGTATATGAATTTTCCATAAGGCCCCTCTATTGCAAAAATATCGCCAACTTTCGCTTTTTCATGCATGTAACAGGAGAACAAACCATTTTCAACGCATTTTATTGTTAATTCAATGAACCTTTTTTCCAATGGAGAGGATGAAACAGAGTACGCTCTCCTGACAAGCTTGCCCTCAATTGTCGTGCTTGCCATCACAAATTGCCCTGGCAGCAGGTTAAAATCAGCGCTCTCCATGCTAAATCTGAATGTCTTTGTATCGTGCGAATTATTTATTATTTCAGCAAGCCTTAAGTTGAACTTTGGCATCTATCTTCAAATTTGCAGAATGTTTATAAACCTAACTGAAATATTTGCAGGATGGCCAATTTAAAGCATATATTTCTGTCAGTAATTCTTGTTGTCATAGCTGAATTGCTTCTTAAAACTGGCGTGAACAGTATATCTGCCTCAAGCAAAAGCCTGCCTCATTTTTTTATGTCAGCGCTATCAAGCCCATTTGTTCTGATTGGCCTGCTTTTAATTGGTTTAAGCTCGCTTGTGTGGATAGTGACATTGTCAAAAACCAATTTAAGTTATGCATATCCATTTATCTCAGTCGGCTACATAGCAACAGCAATCTTTTCAGTCATATTCTTTAACGAGCCGCATTCATGGTTGAAATGGGCAGGCATAGCTGTGATAAGCATGGGGGTTGTCTTGCTGTCAAGAAGTTAAAAATGGCATTATCACTGGTTTTTACAAGCATTGCACTCTCTGTTGTTGGCCAGCTGCTGATTAAGCACGGCACGAACAAAACAGGCCAGCTTCATTTAGGAAGCAATCTGTTTGGGACATTAGGCAAGATAGCAACAAACAAGTTTATTGTGCTTAGTTTCATGATGTATGGCCTGAGCGCCGCTGTCTGGCTTCTTGTTCTGAAAAAGCTTGACCTAAGCCTTGCATATCCTTTGGCCAGTTCCTCATACATCTTTATAGCAGTGTTTTCAAAGGTCTTTTTCAAGGAAAAAATATCAAAATTAAGATGGCTTAGTATGGTCATTATAATACTCGGCATTGTATTGCTTGCAAACAGCTAAATAACCATTTTAAAGTTAATACGCAATATATTTATAGGCAAAGCAGGCTCTTTATTATAATGGTCTTAGAGTCCATGATATCTGCTGTAAAAGCAGAGCAAAATCCAAAGCGCCTTATTTTCTACGGTATTTTATATTCATCCATAGCAATAATACTAAGCCTGTGGATATTCAGGGAGCAGTCAAGCCTAATTATGGTCTTTTTGACAGTCCTTGCAACAGTGCCATTAATTTACAATACATTAAAGCTCGAAGAGGCAAAGGACGAAGCAATAGAAAGCGAAAAAACCCTCTTGAAAGAGCACTGGAAAGCTCTTTCTTATTTTATGTACCTGTTCATAGGCTTCCTTATTGCTTTTTCACTTTGGTATGTTTTGTTGCCAGAAAATTCAGTTGAAACATTATTCTCGGTCCAGATAAGCACAATAAGAAACATAAACAGCAACATGTTATTGTCCACGCCATTATCCGGCTCTTTTGTCCAGGAAGACATTTTATACAAAATCATAGACAACAACATAAAAGTCCTTTTATTCAGCATCTTATTTTCATTCTTTTACGGCGCAGGCTCAATTTTTATTTTGACCTGGAATGCCTCTGTCATATCCGG
>CAZBFA010000144.1:0-2152 GCA_964491045.1 Candidatus Woesearchaeota archaeon | reverse complement strand
AGGCTTTGGATAGATTCAAAAAATGCAAGGTTTCTTGACAAAATCAAGCCAGACAAGTACATCTCAGTAATAGACTCACCGCAAACAATACAAGCCAATCTTTCATCAAATTCACAGTGGAAAACACAGAAATTAACACAGGAAGAAGTTAACCAATGGCAGAGCCTTGAAACATTAGTGACCTCTGAATACTGGGCAGGAGTTAGAAATAAAGATTACATAGCCTTGCCAAGAAACCAGCCGGCAGATGAAGTGCTGAAATTGTTTATTGAGCCTTCTATAACAAAGGCATACTGCAGCTTTCCGATGACCCACCTTAAAAACCCGGAAGAAAGCAACAAGAGGATTGATGACTTCATTAAAAGATTAAGGCAGTACGCTGTTGTCATTGACCCAAGGGCAATAGAGCTTGACCTCAAGGAAGTTTCTGAAGTTGGGAAGAACCATACTGTTTACCGCGACCTTGACTTGTTTGTCCGTTTTACTGATATGACAGTCTGCTATTATCCCGAGCTTGTTTTTTCAACGGGGGCAGTAAGCGAAGCTGTAAGAGCGCACGATACAACAAAGGATGTTTACCATGTGATAAATGTTGAAAATAGGAGCCCGTTTACAGATTACAATTCAAAAGCAGTATACTTGACAGAAGATGAATTCTTTGCAGAGGTCTTTGAAAAGAAGGGCTGCAAGAAGTTTAATTTCGCTAAGTAATTCTTTTTCAATTGAAATGATTACATCCTGCTTTTCTTGATCTTGTCAATCAATGAGGTAGTGGAATAACCTTTCTCAAAGTCAATGATCTCTATTTTTCCGCCATAAGATTTGACTATCTTTTCTTCAACTATTTTTTTGTTCTTGTAATCTCCGCCTTTGATGTGGATGTCTGGTTTGAGCCTCTTTATGAACTCAATCGGGTTTTCTTCATCAAATATGAAAACAAAATCAACTGGTTTTAGGTAAGAAAGCAATTCTGCCCTGTCTGATTCATTGTTTACTGGGCTGTAGCCTCTTATTTTTTTGGCAGAATCATCAGAATTAACGCCAACAATCAAGAAATCTCCGAGCTCTTTTGCTTTTTTCAAGTGCCTGCAATGCCCCAAATGCAATATATCAAAAACACCATTTGTTGTTATTATTGTGCGGCCTTTGCTTCTAAAAAAAGATGCTTCTTCATCAACTTCATCGATAGTTAGCAGCTTTCCCATTTCAGTCTGTCAATCTCAGCCCTTCAGCTATTTTTCTTTTTTCTTCAAGTATTTTATCTATGTTCATCAATGATTCCTTTGCCTCTTTTGGTGTCATTCCCATGGTTATGCCAAAGCTGATTAAATCACTTGCGCTTTTCAATTCATATTTGTTCGATGCAAAGCTGGCGATAATCATCTTGTTCTCGTATTTCCTGCACAGCCTCACATTCTGCATCATCCTGCCGAGCAATAAAGACCTTTCAGCGCCCTTTGTCTTTAGGATATCATTGAAATTGAATGCTATGGCAATGCCATTTTTGAATGCCAGCTTGCATAAGACTTGGTTCAAACCCGAATTCCTGAAGTGCGTGGTGTCAACACCGCCATAACTTTCAGCGCTGATTAAAATATCTGCCCTTTTGTTTTCCAGCACCTCCCTGTTTAGGGCGCTGCCTTTTATGACAGCAAGCTCATGGCCTGCCTTATTCATCTTTTTTTCAATTTCCTGCATGCTGTGGCCGCTTATTATATTGACATGTATGCATCTAGAAAAGCCAAAATCTGCATACTTGTTTTCAAACAATACCAGGTCAGTGTACATAAAAAGAGATAAAATCAGTTTGTTTATAACTGTTTCTGAGGCATTGTTTCTATTGGTGGCTAAAAATTGCCCATGAAAATATCAGCTTAAAAGCTGCTTAAAATAATATAATGCCACCCAATTTTTCTTACCCCTACTTTTTATCATAAAATCATAAAGTATATAAATATGTAGGGGTATATAATTTCATGAACTTGAGAAAGAGGCATATACGCGGCAAAGTCTATTACTATTTAGAGCAGAGTTTAAGGGAGCAAGGAGGGGTAATAAAAAAAGAAAAATATCTTGGGGCAAGTCTGCCAAAAGACATAGAAAAAATAAAAGAAGGATTCAAAAAAGAGCTTCAAGGCGCATTGCTTAACAA
>CAZBFA010000143.1:0-2159 GCA_964491045.1 Candidatus Woesearchaeota archaeon | reverse complement strand
ACTGTTTCAGCCATTGTCGGCATTGACAATCCTGCTTTTTCTATTGAATCCTTGACATTGAAATAAGTATCTGGGCCGTGTCTTTCATATACAAATGTTCTAGACTCGCCATTATGCGGGACTTTAATTAAAGTTTTTCCATGTGTTATTTGATATTGCTCTTGCATTTTAATTTTCCTCCTTGTTTATTTTTTGCGCGCTTCTGGTATTTTGTATAATTTGACTTCTTTTACCATGCTGGTTTTTTCAGCCATACATCCTTTATAAACCTTTCTTGTTACAACTGCCAAAAGATAAAAAAGATAGATTTATATACTAATTGATGCTTTATTTTTGATAAGCCCGGCATTGAGAATACTCAATGGAGCACGGCAAATGCCAAAGCGATGATCTTGGGAGTTAGTGTTTCGGGCGAAATCATGCTGATATTGATAGAACAAGCAAATATTAATCACATTTATTCAAGGGGTCATTTAGTATTAAATTTGAAAATAGTAAAACTGGCTTTTTAGATTAAATAGCCCAGATTAGCGTTTGTTCTATGAATATTTTATGATTAAATAGTATAAAAACATGAATAAAATTATTATTCAAGGGGGAATTGAAAATGGGAAAGATAAGTTTAGTATCAGCGAAATATATAGTTCATGCTCAAATCCAGATAGATGGAGTGGTAGACAAGCCAGACATAATTGGTGCCATATTTGGGCAGACAGAAGGCCTTTTAGGCAATGATTTAGAGCTAAGAGAGCTGCAAAGATCTGGAAGAATAGGAAGGATTGAGGTTAATTCTGAGACAAAGACAGGCAAGACAAGCGGAGCCATAATACTGTCTTCCAGCCTGGATAAAGCTGAAACAGCAATAGTGGCAGCTGCGCTGGAGACTATCCAAAGGATAGGGCCATGCAATTCAAGAGTCAAAGTTGAAAAAATTGAAGATGTAAGAGTGTCAAAAAGAAATTTTGTCATAAGCAGGGCAAAAGAATTGCTAAAGGAACTTACAGGCAATGTGCTGCCAGACAGCCAGGAGATAACCGAGCAGGTTACAAGCGATGTAAGGATGATGGAGCTTGTTGAATATGGTGTTGAAAGGCTGCCGGCCGGTGGAAACGTTGAAGAAAACAGCGAGATAATACTTGTTGAGGGCAGAGCAGATGTATTAAATTTGCTAAAGAATGGCATAAACAATGTCATTGGCATGAATGGAGCCAACATACCTGAAAGTTTAATAGAATTGACAAAGAAAAAGACAATAACGCTGTTTGTTGACGGCGACCGCGGCGGTGATTTAATAATCAAGGCTGCATTGGACATGCTGGATTTAGACTTTGTTGCAAAGGCTCCTGACGGGAAGGAAGTGGAAGAGCTTGCAAAGAAAGAAATCCATAAATCGCTGCGCGCAAGAGTGGCTGTTGAACAGGTAAAATTAGATGTTGAAAGAGGCCAGGCACATCTTGCAAGAGCAGAACAGCAAGCCGGCCAAAGAGAGTTTGTTAGGAGGCCGTTTCAGAGGCCAAGTGTAAGCGAAGTGCCTCAAAGGAGAGCTGTGCCGCAAGCAACAGCAAGGTCAGACCTCTCATTGAAGCAGAAGCAGATGTTCAAAAAAATGCTTGATGACCTGATAGGAACAAGAGGCGCTTATGTATTGGATGCAAATCTTGAAGTCCTTGGAAAGGTTCCAACAATGGAACTGCCGATGACTTTGAAAAGCCTGAAGAATGTGTTTGCAGTTGTATTTGATGGAGTCATAACAAGAGACCTATCTTTGATAGCTGAAAAAACAGACATCAAGTATCTTATTGCAATGGACTCAAGGGTTAGAGAAGCCGAAAGCAGGGTCAAGTGCATAGTAAATGCTGAATTGGCCGAGTAATCAGACAAAAATTTTTGTGTCTTGATTGGTGCCTGACAAGAAAATTAGAATAAAAAGAAGATTACTGCTGCGCAATGCATTGTTTGACATGCTTAAATGTTTATATACCTGCATAGCACAAATGAGAATGGCGATTATCTTTGACCCAAAGGCACCGGATTTTTTGTCGGGACAAAATAAACGAGGGATAATGAAAAGCTATCCATGCTCTATAATGGAAGAAAACATAAATAATCTAGAAGTTAAACTCATTGGTGTATATCATGAAAAGCCATTTTTTGATGAG
>CAZBFA010000142.1:0-2168 GCA_964491045.1 Candidatus Woesearchaeota archaeon | reverse complement strand
GCTATCCTTCCTGTTGCATCTTCTAATGTCAATGTTTCAGATCTCAATGAAAGCGATTCTTTCGCCTTTTTTATGGCGTTTTCAATTGTAGACTTATCTGCCTCGTCAATGGAGTTGCCAAACTTTTCAAGATAGGTGTTAAATGATTCTATTGCCTTTGCTTCATCATTCAAAAGCATATACATGAAGCCAATCTTTCTTTGAGCTTCTTTTGCTTTGGGCTGCGTTAGATACTTGTCAACAACATCCTGATAAGCTGCTATTGCGTTATGCAGATATTGCTCATTTCCTTCGGATTTTTTTGGCGTGGATATGTCTGTTTTGCCGCCAAGTTGAGAAATATAACTGGTAATTTCTGGTATGTGCTTATTAAGTATATCTAGCTTCTTTTGCAAGTAATCTTTTTCAGCATTATCTTTGCTTAACTCTTTCTCAGCATAGAACTGGTTCTGTTTTTCTGTATATACAATTTTTGCACCTCTGAATATTTCAATGACTTCATCTTTGTACGCTTGGCAATCACCAGTCGATGTCTTATCTGCCAATTCTTTAACCTTATCAAATATAGTAGAATCGATACTGTCAAGTGTTCTTTGGCCTTCAATTAATTTATTAATCTCTTTTTTACTGGGGTCTAATCCTTTTATTTTTTTCTCGCAATCGCCCTCAGGTTGCGCAGCTTCTTTCTCATTTTCACCAGCGCCCTCTCCAAACTTTACTGACTTAAGCAGCCTAACAATGCGGCCGCCTGAAGCAGCAAATGCAGCGCCCCTAAGAGTATCAACTGCGCCCTCGCTAACATCCCTGAAATAAACATCAACAACGTCCCTTCCATCTTTGTCTTTTTCTTCTTTTATGCTGTAAACATAGAAATTGCTTCCAGGATACAGCACAGAGCCTTCTGCAAGGGATGTTACAATAATGTCTCCATTTTCCTTGTATATGACTGCATCAACATTTTTCGACCGTGAACGTATGTCATTAAGCTCAATGTAAAATTTGTCAAATAATGTTCCAAATCCACGGACATTCTGCAAGAACGTTCTTGTATTGAACAGTTTTCTTTCGCCTTCTCTAACTTTCACCGGGCTTTTTGTTAATTTTGCTCCATTAACATCATAAATGTCAAATTCAGCAGAATCCAATCCTATTTTTGCTGTCCTGATGTAGCCTGCATAAAATTTGTACCTGTCTCTTTGCCTTAGCCATTCAACTTCATTTATCAATGGCATTGCAAAAGTAGTTGTGCTATGCCCCAGATCTTCCTTGACAAGCAGTTTTATCCTTCCTTTCAGCTCAATGTCAATCGATTCGGGGACATCTGCTTCTTTTGGAATTCTGCTTATTGGTATCACTAGAGTTCCAAGGTTGTTGTAATTTAATTCCGGAGTATACCCAGTATCAAGAGCATCATAATTTCTGCCGATAACCCCGCTGAATAAATCATATCCATAATTGACAATGCCGCTTCCCTGCCCGGTCGGCCTTACATGGGTTATTGAGCCTATGTTGACTTTTTTTCCAGCAGGCTTTGTTGTTATCTTTGTGGGCTTTATGTCAGTAACATCCTGAATGTCAGCTATTGTTATTGTTGGGTTTGTTGGTATTCCGTTCAGCAGGGCGTAGATTCTTATATTCTGCTCCTCGAGCAATGAAGACCTTATCACCTTTGGCTGGTATTCATCAATGTTTATTATTATGTCCTCCCCAATCTCTTCTTCGCTCGTGACTTCCCCGGCAGCTTGTTTTTCTTCAGCCGCCTTTGCATCTTTTTGTGACTTTGACTGCGCCACAGTTGGAACCTGCGCATATGCAAAAACACTTCCAAATAGCAGGAATATCACCAATATTGAAAATAATTTTTTTATCATCTTAGCACCGGCATCTTGAAATATTTATTGTCCTTGTTTTTAGTTACACTCTCAGTTATTTTCGGTATATCTGCTATGCTTTCAGGCAATTTGTTCCGGATTACATAAACAGTCAGTCTATTTGAACCGGCAAGCTCCTGCCTGCCCATATCAAAGTCAAATTCAACACCCCCAGCAATTGCCTGGCTCAATGAAACTGCCGGTATCACTGTTTCAGCGCATTTTTTTTCTGTAAGCCCGACAAATCCGAGCAGGCCTTGTTTTGGCATGTTCACGCATGACTTTACCTTTTCTTCT
>CAZBFA010000141.1:0-2194 GCA_964491045.1 Candidatus Woesearchaeota archaeon | reverse complement strand
ATGATGTTGATATTATTGCGGAACCCGGTGCAAGCAGGTCTAAATTATTATATCTATTTGTGAAGCTTGTTATTGTATCAACACTGCCGCCGCCTTTGTATGTTGCCCCAACACTCGTCACATTTGCAGCGCAGCCAGGATATGAAATGCCATCTGTGTAGTATTCATTGCCAGATGCAGCAACAATCGTTATATTTTTAGCGTATGCCGCATTCAAATAATCGCTCCAAGAAGTTGGGCACGTGCTTGCTGTATAGCTTATTCCATCGCCCAAACTCATGCTTATGGCAGAGATATTATATTGCTCTTTGTAAAAAGTGCACCAGTCTATTCCGTCCAGAATATCTGCCTCACTGCAACTTCCGTTGGCATTGCATGCTTTTACTATGATCAAGCTCGCATCCGGCGCAATTCCCTTGACAGAGCTATTTGCCGCAGCTATGCCTGCAACATGAGTTCCATGCCCGTTATCATCCAAAATATTATTGTTGTTTCCGTAGGTGTTTGTGCCGTTCAAAACTTTAATGCACGAGCCTGCCAAGAAGCTTGAATTTGTGCAAGAGCCAAAGCTTTCATGGCTGTAATTAATACCAGTGTCAATTATGCATATTGATTGGCCACTGCCGGTGATGTTTGGATCACCGACCAGGATGCTGTTTGCAAGTGTTGCATTCACTAATGGCAATGATTCACTTAATTGAATCATATATTTTTTTGATATCACTATCTTCTCAACATTTGGGTCTGCCTTTAATTTTGCCAATCCTGCTCTTGTTACATTGCCGGAAAATGCATTTGCTGTCTTATATCTATGCTTTAATCTGAAGTCATAATTGTATTTCTCAACATCATTATAATCTATATGGCTTAATTTGCTTAATGTTCTTGCTTGGTTCACTGACGTGCTTATAACACCATTTGCCTCTTTCATGAAAACAATGACCTCCACATCCTTATTTGTTTCGAGGGCAGTTTCAATAGCAGAATTAGTTTTGTTGTTCAATGCAATCAGGAAAGGCAAAGTTAAAAAAAATACAAATAGCAGCAACCAGCTCTTTTTCATCACCAACAACAATTCGGGCAAAGATTTATATAATTTACTAGGGCTAAATACAGGCAAATGAGCCAATTAAAATCTCCATTAAGGTATGATTTGATGCCTGCAGAGCTGGCAAAAATCATAGACCATACTCTTCTGAAGCATGGAGCAGCAGAACCGGATATAATCAAATTGTGCAATGAAGCAAAAGACTACAGTTTTGGAACAATATGCATCAGGCCTTATTACCTGTCGCTTGCAAAAGAAGAACTGAAAGATTCAAAAACAAGGCTTTGCACAGTTATCTCATTTGATGATGAAGGGACATCAATTGTAAAGTCAGAGGAAGCTGTTAAATCAATAGAATCTGGCGCAAATGAGCTTGATCTTGTCATGGATTATAATGCCTTGAAAAAAGGGCTTTATCCAATGGTGGTGGATGGGATAAACTCTGTTCTAATGCCGGCGTATGAAAAAGGAGTTTTGGTAAAACTAATACTTGAAACAGCAGCCCTCACAGAAAAAGAAATATTCTGGGCATGTCACATAGCCCGCACATGTGGCGCAGATTATGTGAAGACATCAACGGGAAAAATTCAGGGAGCAACGCCGGAAGTTGTTAGATCCATCAGAGGGATAGTTGGGGAGAAATTCGGAGTGAAGGCCTCTGGCGGGATTAAGACTCTGGATGATGCATTAAACTTGATTGACGCTGGCGCCCCAAAAAAATCAATGCTCGATCATTTCCGGCTTGGAACAAGCTCATCTGTTCCAATAATTGAAGAATATCTTGAAAATTTTGGCAGAACAAAATGATTATACTCGCTACTGGTGTCTCTGGATCTGGAAAGCTGCAGTACTTCAAAGAAGTCAAGGCGCTTGCTGAGAAAAATGAAACAAGCATAAAAATATACTCAATTGGAGATCTTCTGTTCAAACTTGCAAGGGAAGCTGGAGAAAAGTTAAACAAGGAAAATATTCTCAATATGCCAACGCCCGCATTGATAGGCTATGTGCAGGCAGTCTATGAACGGATTGAGCGTGAAATCCAGCCAAAAGACAGCGCGATATTAAATACTCATGCATTGTTTTTCTGGAGAAGGCTTTGGATAGATTCAAAAAATGCAAGGTTTCTTGACAAAATCAAGCCAGACA
>CAZBFA010000140.1:0-2211 GCA_964491045.1 Candidatus Woesearchaeota archaeon | reverse complement strand
TGGAGCCAGACATTGAATTTAAAGAAGGCAACTTAAAATTAAAGCTTGCAAAAACCATTGTTGTTGATGAATATGAGCAAAGCATAACAATTGAATATGCAAATGCAAACATCAAGCTGGTTTCCAAGCTTGCAAACCCATTTGTTGGAACCTACAGCATGGTTATTGAAAATATCGGCTATGAGGCAGGGCAGAACAGACCAACTGTCAGCATAGACATGAGAACAAGCTGAAACCTGTTCTTATAACAAGGTTTATATTGGTTTCTAATGACAAAAAGGAAAACAAGATGAATAGCCATAAAAAAATGTTGTATGGATTAATCGGCTTAGCCAGCCTAGCATTCAAGATAAACTGCGGGCCTGAAATGCCAAATGCAGATGTTTACAGCCCAAAATATGGCATTGCGGTAGAGCTCAACAGATTCAACCCTGATCTGGATTTATTGGACATGAAATATGAGGCAACAGCAAAATGCCTTGGCTACAATGAAGAAAAAACTTACGGCAGGGCAGATGGCTTTATTGTTGAGATAAAAGGCACTGATGGCTTTTGGTGCGGAAAAGAACTTTCGCCAAAAACAGGAAGATGCAATGGTGAATACGATCCCGACAGACGCCTGATAAAAGTAAACGAAAATCTGGACGCACTCAGCCATGAGTTGGTGCATCATTTAACTGGAAAAGGTGAAGGAACAAGAATATTAACAGAATGCGGTGATGATATAGACGGCATGTTCAACAAATCTAGAGATGCTAGTGATTTAAGCAAACAATCCAGATGCTTCTAACCAATGGCGACAAACAAAAAAATGCTAAGAAAGATTTAAATAGATGTTAAATAACAATAAATAAATGCAAAAAAGAGGATTGGGCGTTATGCCAAAAAAAGACAATAAAGTTCTAGTTATAGGCCTGCTTATAGTATTTGTAATAGCTCTAGCAGTTCTGAATTTCGGAAGATTTACTGGCAGCGTAACAAAGATAGGCGTGACAACTGTGACAGTAGAGCCAGAAAAGATAAATGCAGGAGACACAATAACGATAAGCGTCATCCCGGGAAAAAAAGGAACATATAACCAATATGCAATATGTGACGGCGACAATGATATATGCCAAGCAAAGCCAAGAATGGCCTGCAGTCAGTTCAAATGCACAAAACCAGTTACAGATGTTTACAAGACTTGGGCAAACTGGGAAGGCATTCATTATGTAAAGGTATTTGACTACGACACAAAAGAATATGTCAGAGCATATTTTACAATAGAGTGATTTCTTTTTTATAATTTTCTGGCACAAGCTTTATAAGTTTGCTTTATTGGTTTTAGCTCATGTTTGGATTTTTAAAAGAAAAATTAAAGAAAGCGCTGGGCAGCTTTGAAAAGAAGGTTGAAGATCTGCCAGAAGAAAAGAGGCTAATAGAAGAAACAAAAGAGCCCGAAAAGGAACTGCCCAAAGAAGAACCTGCTAAAGCTGAAGAAAAGAAAGAAGAATATATCCAGCCTGCAAAAAAAGAGGAGAACATAGCTGAAATCATTCTCGAGGCAGAAAAGGAAGAGTATAAGGAAAAAAAGCCAGCAGAAAAAGAAAGAGGATTCTTTGGCAAGATAAAAGATAGGTTCAAGAAAGAAGAAATCAAAGAAGTTAAAAAGGAAGAAGCCAAAAAAGAGCCTGTTGAAATAAAAGAACCTGAAGAAAAAAAGGGATTCTTTGAGAAAATAAAGGAAATTGCTGCAACAAAGAAGATTTCTGACAAGGACTTTGACGATGCATTTTACGACCTGGAAATTGCACTGATTGAAAGCAATGTTGCGTATGCAGTTGTTGAAAAGATAAAAGAAGACTTAAGAAAAAGCATAGTTGACAAGCCAATAAAAAGAAATGAAGTTGATAGCATAATAGAAAGAACATTGAAAGAGAGCATTGAATCATTGTTCACTGCTGAAAGCTTTAACCTGATTGAAAAGATAAAAGAGAAGAAAGAAAAGCCATTTATCATTGCATTTGTCGGCGTCAATGGCGTTGGCAAAACAAGCACGATAGCAAAGATGGCATACAACCTGAAAAAGAATGGGCTTAGCTGCATCTTGGCTGCATCAGACACTTGGAGAGCTGCATCAATAGAGCAGCTTGAACACCATGCAGACAAGATCGGAGTCAAAATAATAAAGCACAATTATGGCAGCGACCCGACAGCTGTTGCATTTGATGC
>CAZBFA010000139.1:241-2223 GCA_964491045.1 Candidatus Woesearchaeota archaeon | reverse complement strand
GATCTTCATTCTTTTTAAGCTGATGCTGATAGTTTAAATATTCATCGGTGGTTAATTCTGCTGTCTCTTAGTTTAATCTAAAAAGACTAAGAAAAGGTTATAAGCAGATTATGTTTTATTTTTAAAATGGTTTCTGCGTTATTCATGTTTGTGGCGCTCGCTGTTGTCTCAAGCACGGCAACTAAATTGCTGAATAAATATGTTATAAAAGAAACCGAGCCATATGCATTTGCAGTTGTAACCAACACATTATCAACAATCATCTTCCTTGTTTTGGCTTTGCCAGTGTTCAAGCTTCCCAAAGAGCCCGTTGCCTGGGTTATAATGGGATTTGCTGCTATTTTATGGTCATTGATAGCAGTATTTATTTTTTATTCCTACAAATCCGCAGAAGTTTCCATAAGGGACCCATTAAGCCAATCCAAAATAGTGATTGCTTTAATTTTGGGAACTGTGTTCTTGGGAGAAACTTTGACAACCACCCGCATCATTGGGACAGCAGTAATTTTCTTGGGTGTAAGCACGCTTGTGTATCATCCTGAAAGAAGATTTGGCAGGCTTTCTGAGCCAGGGATTAAATGGACATTTTTTACGGCATTTCTGGGGGCAGTAGTTGCTATTGTTGACAAAGCGGCATTGCACTATTTT
Source organism: Candidatus Woesearchaeota archaeon (assembly GCA_964491045.1). Taxonomy (GTDB): domain Archaea; phylum Nanobdellota; class Nanobdellia; order SCGC-AAA011-G17; family JACPNG01; genus CAZBFA01. The sequence goes on along the minus strand of CAZBFA010000139.1, from coordinate 1,575 downwards.
AATCTGGAAACTTATGGTTTTATGGTGTATTTTTTTCCTACAATAATTTTAGGCTTGTTATTGCCTAAACGCATTGGCCATGTCAGGCATTTGTTGAAGATTAGGTGGAAGTCTGCTGTAACCGCAATAAGTTTGTCTACTGCAGCTTATTATTTTACGCTAAAATCATTTTCATTGGCAGATGTCACTTTAGTTTATCCTTTCTTGCAGCTTGCCACTTTGTTTACTGTGCTGGGTGGGATTGTTTTCATGAAAGAAAGAGAGCATTTTTGGCAGAAGATAATTGCTGTTGTATTGGTTGTTGCTGGCGCGATAATATTGAAATTATGAGATAATACTTCTAGCTGTGCGTGAACCAGAATATGATTTCATCATCGCTTTTCTTGTCACATCTTGCAAAAAAGTTTCTTTCAAACTGCACGACCTGGTTGATTTTTACTTTTTTTAAATCCTTTTCGCCAAGCCCGTTTTTCCATGTTCCGTCCGGCATCAGCACAGCTACCTTAATCAGGCCATCGCCTGCAGGCAGCCAGTGTATCAATGTTGCATTTAAACTTTTATCAAGATCTGCCGAGATGAATTCATTGTTCTTGAAATTGAAAAGATGCATGAACCTGTATACCTTGTCTTTTTCCAGTTCGTCTTGTATGTAAAATTCAGTGCCTGCTTTTAATTTCCTGAATCCTTTTTTCGAATCAGGATGCAATGGCACTTTGACATTTAATTTTGGGGCGTTGCCTATGTTTATCTTTTTTGGATTAAAAACAGCAAAATACCTGTCTGTTTTCTTGTCTATCAGCTTCCTATTTATGGATGCAAGCAGTTTGATGTCAATATTAGTCTCTGATTTAGTCAGGCCGACTTCCTTGGCTAATTCATAAAAGGATTCTGGTGTGAAACCTCTCCTCTTTAATGCTTTTATTGTCACTAATCTTGGATCATCCCATCCCATAACCTTGTTTTCTTCTATCAAGGTTCTTATTTCCCTGCCTTTTGTTATGGCCCCAATGATGTTAAACCGGCCAACTTCGATGATTTCCTGTTTTTTCAGATTTAAATAATCTTTAATCAAGTTCTGAAGCTCCCCCCGCAATTCAAATTCTTTGCTTCTTATGACATGAGTTATTTCTTCAATGCTGTCTTCAATGGAATTTTCAAAATCATACATCGGCCACACCAAGTACTTGTTTCCCTGGATGTAGTGTTTTGCATTGGATATCCTGAATATCACTGGGTCTCTTAATGCTCCATTTTCAGAATCCATGACGCCAAGCAGCCTTAAATTTGCCGTGCCAGGCTTGTATTTCCCAGAAAGCATATTTTTCCATTCCCGC
>CAZBFA010000139.1:0-208 GCA_964491045.1 Candidatus Woesearchaeota archaeon | reverse complement strand
TTTTCAACATGACAAGCGCACCTTATTTTTTGGCTCCGGAGATCTTTCATTTTTTCCCTGGAGCAGAAGCACATATATGCCTTATTTTTTTTGATTAAATCCTTGGCATGCTTATAATAAATCTTCATTCTTTTGGAGCAGATTAGCTTTTTTCCATATTTTATCTTCAGCCATTTTAGGTCTGCAAGAATCTCATTTACATATTCCT
>CAZBFA010000138.1:0-2227 GCA_964491045.1 Candidatus Woesearchaeota archaeon | reverse complement strand
CAAGCTTATATTTTGGTTTAATGCTGTATTCTATCATGTTTTTAACCCCAAAATTGGTTATTATTGCCAGTACTTCAACCTTTATAAATCTTTCTATTTGATACCACTTATAAGTTATAAATATATTCACAAAAGGTTTAATAGCCAATGCAGCTCAAAACAAGCCATGGGCGTATAGTATAATGGACAGAATGCAGCCTTGCGGAGGCTGAGATCAGGGTTCGACTCCCTGTACGCTCAAAGTTTAATTTATGACAATAGGATTTCAAGCAAGTGATTCACCTGTAAATATTCTTGCGATGCCCTATCTGAAGAATAAGGATATGAAGTTCATTCTTTTCAATATCAAATAAAACACGGTAATCATCCACACGAAACGATAGCCATGCATGCTGACCAATTTCTTTATATCGCATGATTCTGGCCGTATCTCGAGTCGCTCTAAAGCAATGAGAATTCTTTGTTGGATGCTTTCTCAAGCGTGCACAACTGCTTTAAAGCAGTTTTTGAATATAACAATTCATACATTTATAAGCCCAGATGTTTCTTAATCTGTTCGTGAGTATAAACTTTGCCAGATTTAATTTCTGCACGTGCTTGTGCAATCTCTTTTCTTGTTTCTTCACTGATATCCATGGTGTCTTCTATGAGGTCTAAAATTACCTCTTCATAGCCCTCTTTCACATAAAGCTTTCTTTGTTTTAAGGTGCTGATAAGGTTCTCGCTGACCTGCATTGTTGTTGCCATAGCAGATATATAATTGGATATAGCATATAATCCTTTGGCCGCCCATTCAGATTTTATTGCCTTGAAAAACCGCCAATGCTTTGTCTGAACACATATTGCGCCACCATCTGCTTTAAATGCTCAAAAAAAGGAAGATTTTACTCTTCTTCTGCTCCTTCTTCAGAAGCAGAGGCTGAGCCCTTGTCAGTTATGTCACTTATTCCCTTTTCGCTGATTCTGAAAATGGCCTCTCCCTCTGGTAGCGAAGGGCTGTCCATGAGCTTTGCCACCCTAGTCCCTTTTTTTCCTCTTCTTAAGTAAATTCTCACTCCAGTTCCATGCGCGACAATATGCCCTCCAATTGCCTCTGTCGGATCGCCAAAAAATACATCTGGCTTTGCCATGACCTGATTTGTTATGTAAATTGCAATCCCATAGCTGTTTGCCAATCTGGACAGGTCATGTATGTGCTTGTTCAATTTCTGCTGTCTGTCTGCAAGCTGGCCTCGACCCGCAAATTCAGATCTATAGTGGTTCATCAGCGAGTCAACAATTACTAGCTTTATGTTAGTCCCATTCTTTATCATCTCATCTATCTTGTCAACCATCAGCATCTGGTGGTCGCTGTTGAACGCCCTTCCAACCTTTATATTTTTAAGTGCTTCACCAGAATCTAATCCCCTAGCTTCAGCGATCTGCTTTACCCTCTCAGCCCTGAATGTTGATTCTGTGTCTATCCAGCAAACAACACCATCAATGCCGCCTTGTTCTTTTGGCAGTTTTGCAGTTACAGCAAGCGTATGCGCAATAGCTGATTTTCCTGAGCCAAAGGCGCCATACATCTCAGTTATTGTTCCTGTTTCAACACCGCCGCCTAGCAATGCATCAACAGCTTTGCTCCCAGTGGATATTCTGCCAATGTTTTCTCTCTTTACTAATAACTCATCTCCTGATTCAAATCCCATCTCCATTTTGTCTCTTGCAGTATTGATTATTTTCCTCGCGACATTTTCTCCAACACCTGATGCCTGGACTATTTCTCCAGGAGTCGAAACCGCTATTGACAATAAAGTGTCATAGCCGGCTTCCTTTAGCTTTTCAGCAGTAGCAGCTCCTACACCCGGCAGGTCTTTGACACTAAAATCTTTCTTTTTTTCAGCCATTTTAATCAGCCTCCGCTTCATCATCTTCACGCTCTTGCTTGTCTTCAAAGAATAAATAGTCTTGAACCTTGTTTAATATTGCCTGCAATTTTGCAATGTCATTTCTTCTTAAATTGTTTATTGCCTCGCTTCTCCATATGTCTTCATCTTTTTTCTTGTAGCTCCTGCTTAAAGTTACTGTCTTGTAAGAAACCTCCCCCCCATTGAATGTCTTCTTGTTCTCCCATACTGCGCATTCAATATTAGATATCCTCCATTTTTGTATTGGTCTGTTCATTTTTTACCACTCCTTTTTTGCTATTCGCATTTTTTTCAGTCTAGCCTTATAAAACAGCAGA
>CAZBFA010000137.1:0-2259 GCA_964491045.1 Candidatus Woesearchaeota archaeon | reverse complement strand
ATGCGGCGTTGGCGGGGCCCATTTCCCAAAGTCAGCGCCACCGTTTATGCTTATTTTCAAGTCTGCTTTTATTGCAGGTATCAATAATGCCTGCAGCACCAAGCCAACCGAACCTGCTGTGGCTATTTTTATATCCAGATGCTTTGCTGATATTTCCTCTGGCGCAAATGTAAGCTCTGTGCTGTGCAATTTGTTTCCTGTTAATTTGGCATTGCATAATTCTGCCATTGCATTGACTGCCTGCAGATGCTGCTCTTTCAATCCAGGCTCTTTCCTTCCTTTTCTTATATTTATCATCTTAAAGGCTTTTCCAGTGTATGCAGACAAGCCCAAGGCAGTTCTTGCTATCTGGCCGCCAGATTCGCCAATTGAACCATCAATTTCTATCATGTTCGTTTGATTAATGTTCTGGGTATATAATTTTATCTTTAATCAGAGGTTAAAAAAGTTTATATGCTTCTTTATACTTTAAAAAATGATGAAAAAAGCAGTGTTAGTTATTTTTATGGTAGTTTTAGCAGCATTTCTTGCCGGATGCCAAAAGCAAGAAAAACCAATAACAACTCCTGGCGGCGATGCAGATATACCAAGTGACATGATCAAAAATACAATGGAAGAAAATGGGCCGCCAAGTGACTTAAAAGAAGGCACAATGCAAGAAGGCAAGCCTGTGATGCTGTCAATAAAGAATTTTGCATTTGAGCCAGCTGAACTTAAAATCAAAAAGGGAACAACAGTAAAATGGCAGAATTTTGATTCTGCGCCTCATGATGTTACTTCTACAACTGGAAAAGAGCTTGGCTCTGCAACATTGTCAGCCAATGATGCTTATGAGCATGCATTCAATGAACCAGGAACTTTTGAATATTACTGCTCAATACACCCAAGGATGAAAGCAAAAGTCATAGTTGAGTAGGCCCGGCAAAAATGTTTATATATGCAAAAGATATACTAAACATCATGCTATACCTTGAAGATTACAATGATGCGGCAATCCTTGGGTCAGCGCTCGCTGTTTCATTGATTATATTCAGGGGCTTTTGGGATCTTCTGGTTAATGATTATTTTGACTTTGCGAATATCCTGATAAGCTCATTTGTGTTCTCTGCAATAGTTGTTTTAATATTGATTATTATTGTAAACATAAACAAGACAAAGCAAAGAACAATGGTCAGGGTTATGAGCGTAAGGAAAAAGAAGGCAAGGCGGTATTGATGGCATTTTCAACATTTTTATTGGCTGTATTGTTCAGCATACTTGGCGAGATTGCTGACAAGACTCAATTAGTCATTCTTGGATTCATGCTTAAATATAAGGCGCCGTGGCGTGTTTTTCTTGGTGGGCTGGCCGGGCATGCCTTGATGGATGGGGTTGCTATATTGATTGGAACTTTTACGGCATTTACATTTGATGTTTCTTGGCTTGATTACGCTGTTGGCTCATTGTTCATTCTGCTCGGGCTGTATGGATTTTACAAGATGCATTTCAAAAAAGAAAAAGAGCAGAAAAAAATCAGGCATGCATCCCCATTCATTGTCACTTTTTTAACTGTGCTGACAACTGAAATAGGAGACAAAACGCAGATAGCTTCCGGGCTGCTGGCTGCTGAATACAAAATGCCAATTATAATATTCCTCGGGGTAACAGCTGGTTTAGCGATTACAATAGGGCTTAATGTTTTTATAGGCTCAAAGCTGGCTGAAAAATTGCCAAAAGGAGTTATAAAGACAGCCGCAAACATTTTATTCATAATGTTTGGGCTTTTTGTGATATTGTTTTGATTAGAAAACCTTTAAAAACATCTCTCATTTCAATTAAGTTTAAGCCAAGGTCGCTTAACCTGGTAGAGCGCAGCACTGCTAATGCTGTGTCCGAAAGGACTTGTGGGTTCAAAAATCTTTTCCAAAAAAGGTTGAAATTCCCATCCTTGGCGGTTATACTTAAAAGAGGTTATGAAAAAAAATGGCTGGCATAAACAGTTTGCTTTACATTTTGGCAAGCACATTCTTAGTCAGCCTGATGGCATTTGCAGGGCTTTTGCTTATTTCATTCAAAGAGAAGTCACTGAAAAATCTGCTGCTGGCGCTTGTTGCATTGTCTGCAGGGGTTTTGATGGGCAGCGCGTTCTTGCATTTATTGCCGGAGTCCATTGAAAAATTCGGGCAGCGGGAGGTTTTTGCTTATGTTTTATTTGGCTTTATCATTTTTTTCTTCATTGAAAATGTATTGCATTGGAGGCACTGCCATAATGGAAACTGC
>CAZBFA010000136.1:0-2324 GCA_964491045.1 Candidatus Woesearchaeota archaeon | reverse complement strand
AGGTCGTAGGTTCAAATCCTACTCCCGCTAACTTTTATTAACATCGTATAAGCAAAAAATGCACGAAAAATCAGAATATCCAAAATACCTGAAAGAAGCTGTCAATGAGTATGGCGGGCTTTTTAACGCGCACCTTCATCTTGACAGGGCGTCAACATTAGACAAGAAGTATCTTTCACATATTGGCATAAATCCGATAGAAGCTTCTAGCTATTCTTTGGCTGTGAAGCAAAATTTAGTTGGTGACCTTCACAGGGGGCCAGCATATGAAAAAGCTGACTTGACCGAAAGAATGCAGGCCCAGCTTGAAGAATTGATTGAATTAAACACAAAAAGGGCAGATTCTTTTATTGATGTCTCACCAGACATTGGTTTAACGGCATTTGAAATTGCCTTAAGCTTAAAGGAAAAATACAAGGACAAGATAGATTTCAGGATTGGCGCTTATCCAATCTTTGGCTTAAAAGACAACGAGCCAAAAAGATGGAATTTGTTTGTCGAAGCAGCAAAGCAAGCTGATTATCTTGGCTGCCTGCCAGAAAGAGACGACACAAACAGGCATCAAACGCACATAGGCATAGACGAGCACTTTAGAAGGACCTTAAAGCTTGCGATAGAATTGAAAAAGCCAATCCATTATCATGTTGATCAGGCAAATGATTCAAGAGAAAACTTGACAGAAACATTAGTACAAGCAGTAAGGTGGCTTGGCCAGCCAAAAGTAGAGTCTGAAAGTCCTTCGGTGTGGGCAGTCCATGTAATATCTCCATCAGCATATGAAGAGCAAAGATTCAATGGCCTTTTAGATGGCATTTTAGGGCAGAACATTGGCGTGATCTGCTGCCCGACTGCGGCAATTTCCATGAGGCAGCTAAGGCCATTAACATCTCCGACACATAATAGCATAGCAAGAGTTCTTGAAATGCTTGCAAAGAAGATACCAATAAGAATGGGCTCAGACAACATAGCAGATGTCTTCCTGCCGAGCACAACAGCAAGCCTTTATGATGAGCTTCTTGTATTGTCAAACACAATAAGGTTCTACAACCCAGATATCCTTGCAAAGATTGCATGCGGAAAAAACTTAACAGATGTTGACCGCGAACTGATAGCAAAATCACTGGAAAACGACCAGAATGTCTTTAAGAGGTTATAATATTATCACCCGCAAAACCCATATAAAATTAGTGTAACTTCGGCATTTGTTCCCATGGCTTTTTTATGATTTTGGACTTTTTAAATTCAAAATAATCAAGGAATTCTTTTTTAAGTTTATTAAACAGCTTGCTTTCTTTCCTTAATATAACCTCTATCCTGTCTTTCATAAAAAAGATATAGCCACATTCATCACCAGTAAAAAAAGTAAATTTACGATTATTCCAGCAGCGATATTTAGTAGAAAATTTTTCCATATCTTCACAACTACAGCCCTCAAGTCCATCTATGGAACTGTATTTTTTTAGTATGGTATTAATATATTCCACTGAAAAACTTGTTGCAGAAACTGTAAACCACAATGTTTTGTCCATATTTGTTAGGCTGATTAATTTTTCTTTTTTCATCATCTACTCCCCTTCGAAGTCAACAAGCGTGAAGACAGTGTATCCATTGTCATTCAATTTTTTAATTCCATTCAATTCAGGCAGCCCTATGACAAATGCGCATTCAGCAACCTTCCCGCCAAGCTTTTCGACCAATTTAATTGCCGCAAAAGAAGTTCCCCCGCTTGCAATCAAATCGTCAACAATCAGAACATTGTCATCCTTCATTATGGCATCTTCATGAATTTCTAATGCATCCTTGCCATACTCAAGGTCATATTCTTCCCTTATCCTTTTATGTGGCAGTTTCCCGGGCTTTCGAACAGGAACAAAGCCAACATTCAGCCTATGTGCCACAGCGCTGCCAAAGATAAATCCTCTGCTTTCAATCCCAACAACCTTGTCTATTTTCGCAGTCCTGTATCTTTTTACGAATTCATCAATGGCATGATTAAACCCACCAGCATCCTGCAGCAACGTAGTTATGTCGCGGAACATTACTCCTTGCTTTGGGAAATGAGGTATTGTCCTTATCTTTTCTTTTAAGTCCATTTTAGCATCCTCGCATGACAGTCACTTTGCTCAAAAAGTCCTTGACAAATTCAAGTTTTCTTTTATTCTCTGCATAAACCGTAAACATCACATCCCCTTTCTTGACTTTATCCCCGACATGATAATGCAGGTAAACCCCGGCAGCCTTGTCTTTGGGCGCACCAGCTATTCTTCCGAGCTTTGAGATGTTCTTGTTGTTTATCTCTTTTATCACGCATTCTTTGTTTGCAT
>CAZBFA010000135.1:0-2341 GCA_964491045.1 Candidatus Woesearchaeota archaeon | reverse complement strand
CAGGCATGCAAGTCAGCCAAAAAAGAGCCAATTTCAGAAGATACCGGCTAAAAGGATATTCTGCCCACTATAATTTTTCAATAGGGGAAATCTACTCTTATTTTATGCAAGACAAATTGAACCTGCTCCTTGCAAAGACAGTTAATCCTGTTATTCAATTGCTGCTTGAGAACAAGCACAGCAGCGGAGTCATGTTCAGAAGCCCTGACAAAGACAGGATTGAGATCTGCGCTGATTACATGCCTGGCCTTGAAGACATGGTTATTGGCGTTGGATTTCAGGCAGCAATGCTCTCAGCAATGAACAAGTGGCTTGGGGGAGGAGCGGACTTCCAGGATATTTATGAAAAATGCAGGTATGTTCTGCATGAACCGCCAACTATATTGGGCGGCAAGTCAGGATGGATCTTAAAAACACCAGATGTGATAGAAAAAGGCAGGGACGCATTAGTCATATGCAAGGATGAATCAATCAAGCACATTAGGCTATGTGACACAAGAACACACAATATCAAAGCGCAGGCTCTTTTGGAGCATTATTGCAGGATATTTGAAAAAGAAATGGGCGAAGTGCTGACTGCGCAAGAAAAAAGGCTGGTGATGGATGCAGCGCAAAAGAAAAGAAAACTGCCAATAGACAAAAAAGGCTACCCAAGAAACTACCTTGATGCAAGGCCGGATTCAATCTCTCAAGACATCAATGAATACCCGCTGGCAGCAGCATTTGGCAATGCAGTCATGGAAAGATGCATTAACGGCATAACTTTATATCCGCAAAGCATTGATTGGGACAATATTGAATATATTGTTTCGCCGCAAAGCTCAAAAATCGACAGTGGCATGCTAAGAATACCAATAAAAGACCTGGTTTTTTTCGAAAAATTATTGAGCAAGCATCCGGGCAGCATAAACAGGCTGCTTGAAAATAGCTTGACAGAAGAAGACGAGAAGCTATTGGGGGCAGTTAACTGGGAAGTATGGGTTATCAAAACATCTGAAATGCTTTGGTAATGGGCGACAGGTTTATAAACTTTTTAAAAAGCTTTTTTAAGAATGGAATTAAGGCCGCTGCACCAAAAAGAAAGCACAATTGCAAAAAAGATAGCCCCAATCATTATTGGTTTATTCATAATTGCAGTGATGGTTCTGAGTGTTCTTGAAATTGGCAATAACAATAATGAAGAAACAATAAAATATAATGATCACAAATTCACAAAGATAAACGACCGGTGGGTTACATATATTGACAAGAGCAGGATAGCATTGCTTTACAATCCAAAAGAGCTTGAAGGCATAAATGCTGATGTAAACTACAACAGCCTCCTTCTTTCCAATAAAATTTATCTTTCAATCAACTATGAAGACCAGGGCTTATTCATCCCGGCAAATGAAATCATAATAAACAAGAACCTGCTCGGCCTAACAAACCAGATGATAGCAGCATGCTCCTATGACAATAGTGTGTGCAAGGAAAAAAACCTCCCATTCAAGACATGCAATGACACATCATCTTCAACAGGTGTCATTGTTCTTGAAACAGGCAATGAAACAGCGATTTTATTCAGCAGCAACTGCCTGACATTGAAAGGCCAGCAGGAAGATTTGAACAAAATCATCACAAAGTTAGTTTTAAAAAGGCTTGGCATATCATAGTCATATGGAAGAAAGATATCAAAAGAGGGCTAAGTATATAGTGTTGTTCCTTGCAGCATTCCTTGTTATGTTTCTGGTTGCTTATTTCCTTAAAGGCGCGACAAAGGGCTCATTAACATACAATGAGTTTTATGTTCAAAAAACGCAATTTGGCTACAAAACAATGCTTTACATTGGCGATAAAGGCCCATTCTATATCAACACAGTAAACTCCCCGAAAGACATTGAAAACATGGCAATAAATTTTGACATCAAGAAAATCATCAGGAACAAGAATGTCTATGTTGCAATTGATCCATATGACCTTAATTTAACAGGGAAAACAACTGTTGCAGCAATGGAGCTTAACAACATAATAGAGCCGTTCTTTAAAGTCCCTGTTTCATCCGCGTTTATAAAAGAAAAAAGCGATTATACAGTGAAAACATGCCCAACCCAGAACAAAACAGAAGCCATATTCTGGCTAAAACTTGGAAGTGAAACGAAAATATTAAAAACAGGCAACTGCATTATATTAGAAGCAGAAAGCCAGGATGGCCTAATCAAGGAAGCAGATGCCATCTCCTTCAGGCTGCTGGGAATAACAAAATGAGGTGGTTTTTACTAGCAATGTTCTTTATTTTGCTGCCAGCTGTATATTCGTTAAAGCTGTATGATATTGATTGCTTTGATGACGGCCATGTTGAAAT
>CAZBFA010000134.1:170-2359 GCA_964491045.1 Candidatus Woesearchaeota archaeon | reverse complement strand
GCTATGCTATAACATCCATAGAATAGTCCAACTTATGAGGATTTGCTCATGACCGGATTTTCGATAGGTTTTTATAGGCGCCAATCTAAAAAAATAATAGCAAAAGAGGAAGCGTTATGGACAGCTTAAGAAGCGACATTGAAGAACTGCAGGGAACAAAAGAATTTCAGGAATACAAGAAGAGCAGCACAAATTCTTACCTTTGCGCCGCATTCACAATCGTTGAGTCTTCTGCCAAGGCAAACTGGCAGATTGATTTCTACTGCCCGGACAATGACAAGATAACCACATTCTGCTTAAGGCCAAATATGGCGCAAAAAGAAGCAAAAACCCTGCATAGAGATGAAAACAAGATACATGAATTAAACCTTGAAAATGTCGATGTTGACTTTGATGAATCGTTGAAGATAACTTCAGATCTGAAGAGCAAGAATTACCCAAATGAGAATGTCAACAAGATAATAACAATACTCCAGAACATAAACAACAGGGAAATTTGGAATATAACATATCTCACATCAAGCTTTAATGTGCTGAATGTGAATATTGACGCGCAGAACGGCAATATTATAAAAGAAAAGTTCGAAAGCGTGATGAATTTTGGCTCAAAACTGCCGGATAAAGCAGACGACGAGCAAAATGACGGCCAGCAAGGTGGCAAAAAGGTTTAAATAGGAGTATTCCTTAATCTAAGACAGGTGATAAACTTGTTAAAAAAGAGCATATTCTTGATTGCATTGCTGTTCATTTTAAGCACGAGCTATGCTTATGCGGCATCAATTGAATTAAGCCATGAGGATGTGAATGCAAGGGTTTCCCCAAGCGAAACTGCTGTTTTCTCAATAACAATAAAAAATATCCAAAACAGGGCAGATGAATTTTCAATAAGCACGAATGCGCTGGATGTTTATCCATTTTCAACCATCATTGAAACTGCTGAATTAAGCCAAAGATCCGTGAAATTAAAGCCAAAGGAATCAGCAACAGTAGAATTAAAACTAAAAATATTTGATGACGCAACTCCGAATGTCAATTATAAAACACCGGTAACAGTAAAGTCCTTGTCAAATCCGGACCTTATGTCAAAAGAATATGTTATTGTTTCAATATTGTCGCCAACAAACATGATAGATATATCAACAAATTTCCCAGACAAGATGATAGCGAGCAACGACCAGGAATTTGAGATTACATTGAAGAACAAGGTAAACAGATTCCTGAAAGATGTTGAGGTTTCAATATCATCAGAGTTCCTGCAGGAAAGCTTTGTGACAAACATATCTTATGGAACATTATTGACAAGAAAGATAAAATATGATTTAGACCCAAGCACAAAGCCTGGAACATATACATTGTCAATAAAGGCATTTTACAACAGGAATGTGAGAGGGAATCTGCTGAAAGAATTTGAGATTGTGAAAAATCCGAATGTGCTTGAAAAAAATGAGCTTGACTCGGGATTCCTGGTTGACGTTTACACATTCAAAAAAGAGAACAAGGGTAATGTTGCCCTGGAAGAGTCAGTATTCCTGCCTCTTGGCGGAGTTGACAGGTATTTCACAAGGGCAAATGTAAAGCCAACAGAGAAATTGGACACGGGCCTTGAATGGTCATTTGTATTAAGCCCAGGAGAAACATACCTCATAACTGCGAAAACAGATTACAGGGCTGTATTTTATGGCTCAATAATAATCATCTTGTTTGCTCTTGGCCTATGGTATCATATGCACAAGACCATAATAATAAAGAAGCACCTTTACCACATAAAGGATGAAAAATCAGGGCTTTCTGAGCTGAAGGTCCTGCTAAGGGTCAAAAACAGGGGGAGCCCATTGAGGCATGTCAGGGTTGTTGACATAGTGCCAGGCTTGTTCAGGGCAACAGGAGAATATGGGACGTTAAAGCCAGTTGTGCAGCAAACATACAGCGGAACAAGGCTGGTTTGGGAGCTGCCTATTTTTGACATTGGAGACGAAAGATTAATTTCATACAAATTAGTGAGCAAGACAAATTTATTTACAACTACAACATTGCCTCCGGCTGCAGTAATCTATAAAAAGCTGAACAAGCAGATTACAAAGACATCCAACAAGGTTGTTTACGTGCCAAAAACAAAAAGAACGCAGTGAAATTATTTCTTAGCTTCATCGATGATCATATCAACAGCTTCCTTCGCGCCATCTGCATTG
>CAZBFA010000134.1:0-160 GCA_964491045.1 Candidatus Woesearchaeota archaeon | reverse complement strand
TCATCAATATTCAAAAGAAGATTGCTTATTGAGCTTTCTACGTCATCAGGATTGCCTTCAACAGAAACATTTCTTATTGCATATGCATTCAGCAGCTGTTCAACGTGGTTTTTTATCGGGAAGACAAGCATCGGCTTCTTGAAAATCAGGCATTCAGACA
>CAZBFA010000133.1:0-2384 GCA_964491045.1 Candidatus Woesearchaeota archaeon | reverse complement strand
AATTTGAGAAAAAAGCTTATATACAAATTGAACATCTTTAATCTGATGAATTTCAATGAAATTTGCCGGGCCATAAAAGACTTAAAGATTCAGGGTGCTGAGAATGTTGCAAGGGCTGGAATCAAGGCATTAAAATTAAAGCATGATGTGAATTCTGTCAATAAGCTTGCAAGCTTAAGGCCAACTGAGCCATGCCTGAGAAATGCAATAAATTTTGTGATAAAGGATGTAAATAAAAATGCAGACATCGCATTGAAGCATTTTGATGACGCGCAGAAAAAAATAGCTATTATAGGGAGCAGGAAGATAAGGAATAACGACTTGATATTTACTCACTGCCATAGCGGAACTGTCAATGCTTTGCTGAGGGAAGCAGCAAAAACAAGAAAATTTAAAGTGCATGCAACTGAAACAAGGCCAATGTATCAGGGAAGAAGAACTGCCATTGAAATGTCAAAGGCAAAAATACCTGTAACACTCTTTACTGATGCTGCTGGCAGGTATGCGATAAAAAATGCAAGCCTGGTTTTGTTTGGGGCTGATGCAATAACTTCTGAAGGAAAAATAATAAACAAGATGGGCACTGAAATGTATGCCGAGATAGCAGAGAGATATGACATACCCGTTTATTTCTGCACTGATTCATGGAAATATGATCCATTTACTGCATTTGGCTTTGAAGAGGCAATTGAAAAAAGAGAAGCAAAAGAAGTCTGGGAAAGGCCGCCAAAAGGAGTTGAGATAAGCAACAGGGCATTTGAGATTGTAAGTCCGAGACTGGCAACTGGAATAATTTCAGAATTGGGAGTTTACTCGCCAGATGTTTTTGTTGAGGAGGTAAAAAAGAATTATCCTTGGATCCAAGGAGAGGTGATGAGGGGTTTCTGATGAGACCCCTTTAATGCTAAAAATGAAACCAGAAAACATAGAGCTGCTTGTAGAAAAAGTTCTGGGCAGCCATAAACACAGCAAATTGCCAATTGATGTAGAAACCCTTGCAATTTCAATGGGCTTTCGCATAGAATATGAAACTTTTTCAAATCCAAACACGGCATTGCTGTCTCCAAACAGGCATTTAATCAAAGTAAAGGCAAATTGCAATGAACTTAAAAAAAGATTTTCCATAGCGAGAGAGCTGGGCCATTATCTCCTCTTGCACACTGAATATGGCCCGAACACAAGGAAGAAGCTTTATTCAAGGTTTGAGAATGAAGCTGATTATTTTGCAAGGGCATTGCTCATGCCAAGGCAGACAATCAAGGAAGATGCCAATGAAGAAACTGCTGCCTCTTTGTTCATGGTTGAGCCGGCGGTGCTTCAAGAGAGGCTTCATGATCTGGGTTATGCATTGGCTGACATAAATATTGGGTGAAATTTCATGAATGCAAAAAAAGGGCTGCTGTGCTTTGATCTAGACAATACACTGATAAGATCCGATGATGCGCACAATTTTTCTTACAATGCCGCGTTAAAAGAAGCTGGATTAAAAACATGGGATCCTGACAAGATGAAACTAATCTATGGCAGGCCGCATTTCGAGGTTGTCAGGGCATTGCTGCGCGGCGCTGACGGGAAATTATTGCAAAAAGTTGACAGGCTGCATGGGGCGTATCTTGTTAAAAAATATAACAAAAAAGCAAGGGCAATAAAAGGAGTCATTTCTGCATTAAAAATCTTGAAAAAAAGCAACAGGATTGCAATATTGTCAAACTGCTCGCATAAAACCATATTGTGCCTGCTTAAGGGGTCTGGCATAAGCAGAAAACTTTTTGATAGGGTCATAGGGCATGATAATGTGAAAATGTCAAAGCCTTATCCTGATGAAATATTAAAGGCTGAAAAGCTAATGAAACACAAAGAAGTCTACATGATTGGCGATACAATATATGATATCATGGCCGGAAAAAGAGCAAAAGTCAAAACAATATCTGTTCTTACTGGAAACCAGAAAAGAAAGCAGCTTGAAAGCAAAAAGCCAGATTATATAATAAAATCTGCGGCTGAACTCCCAAAACTGCTAATGCAAATTCACCACAAGGAAAAATAGCCAGGAAGTTTTATAAAGCAATTCGATACTCTTAATCAATGGGGTGTTTAAAGGATTACTCAATATCTGGATTTTGTTGATTTAAAGTATAAGCCTGGAAAAGATGATTTAATTTGTTTATTTTACTTTGAACCAGCTAAAGGCATGCCAGTAAAAGAGGCAATTGGCAGAATCGCTTCTGAGAGCTCAAATGGCACGTGGACAGAATTAAGCACATTAAAAGAGCACATAAGAAAGATTAGGGCAAGAGCCTTTGAAATCAATGGGGGCTACGTCAAGATTGCATATCCTATTGAATTGTTTGAGCTTGGCAGCGTACCTCAATTGATGAGCTCTG
>CAZBFA010000132.1:0-2395 GCA_964491045.1 Candidatus Woesearchaeota archaeon | reverse complement strand
CAGACAACCGCTCGGACAAGGATGTGATATATGCAAATGAAACAAAGATAGGAAATACACAAGAATTGTGCAATGAAATAAAAATCTGCTGTTCCAAAGGCATGGGCATTACTGGCGGCGACCCGTTGATGAAACTGGACAGGGTTGTTGAATATATAACAGCTGCCAAGAAAGAATTTGGAAAAGAGTTTCATGTTCATTTATACTGTCCAATGGATCTTGTTGCAGAAGATATATTAAAAAGGTTAAATGAGGCAGGCCTTGATGAAATAAGGTTTCATTTAGACACGGATGACAACAAGCTTTGGGACAGGTTAACGCTTGCAAAAAAATTCAGGTGGAAAATAGGCGTTGAAATTCCAGTTGTGCCGGGAAAAGATTATAATGTGCTATTGGATTTTATCAGTGGCAAGGTTGATTTTCTAAATTTGAATGAGCTTGAAATATCTGACAGCGAAGTCTGCAAGCTGGATGAGAAAGGATTTGAAACAAAAAATGAATTTTCATATGCAATAAAGGGCTCTGAAGAGAATGCTCTTGAAATTCTAAAGAATCATGAAAATATGAACATACATTACTGCACTGTAAGGCTGAAAGATGAAATTCAAATACCCAATAGGTTAAAAAATAGATTAAAAAACGTAAAGCAAAAATTTGACGAAATTGATGGCTATAACATTATTCGGGGGGCTATTTATACAGAAGAGCTAAAACCGAGCTTTGGCTACAGAAAAATGCTTGAACAGGTCAAAGACAAGGAACTGATAATTAAAAAACTGGAAAACATCAAAGAAGACCTGATAAAAAAACTAAGCCTAAGCAAAGGCATGATGGCTATTGACAAGAACAAGCTGCGAATTTTAACATCAAGGCAGACAGCAAAGAAATTCGCTGACAAAATAAAATCCATGAAGCTGGTTCCTGCAATAGTTGAAGAGCTGCCGAGCGGAGATGAGTTTGAGATAGAGATTGATTTTCTTTAATAAATGCAGTAGCCGGGATTTGAACCCGGGTCCAAAGCTTGGGAAGCTTCGATACTAACCACTATACCACTACTGCAAAGCACAAGGTATTTTTGGTATAAGAAACTTTAAAAAGTTAGCTTATCCTAAATGAGCTAAATATAAACTGATTAGGAGAGTTAAGAGAATGGACAAAAAAGACACTGGAAAAGGCGAAGAAGCAATGGCTCAATTCAAAATGCAATATAATAAAGAAGCAGAAACGTACAAACTGCCATCGGTTGCAGAGCTGGACAAAGAGTTTTACCTTATAGACAGGGTGGGTGCAGAGGGCTACTGCACAATCAGCATCATCACTTACACAAGAAGCCATATCTTAAGATATATTAATGGGTGGGCAAGCTATGTCAATGAATATATAATGCCGAACCAGCAGAATATACCTGCAATGGAAAGCGCAGACCACTTGGATGATGATGACAGGAACAAAATAACAAAATTCATGAGGTGGGCAACATACATAACGCGGCGCGCAAACCTCATACAGCTCGAGGGAGACGGTCTTGCAAAAAATGCAGAGCTGATAAGACAAATGCTGCATGAGTGGAAAGAGCAAAAAGAAATCATGAGCAAGATATTCAAAAAAGACGCAGATGCATGGAAAGCATCATTAGGAAAATAGCCATGGATGAAGCCGCTTTAGAAGATTTTAAAAAACTAGATATAAGAACTGCAACAATAGTTTCTGTTGAGGATCATCCAAATGCAAGCAAGCTTTATGTCTTGAAAGTAGACCTTGGCAATGAAACAAGGCAATTAGTTGCAGGAATTAAAAGCAGCTATACAAAAGAAGATTTAATAAACAAAAAGATCGTAATGATAGCCAACTTAAAGCCAGCTATATTAAGGGGTGTTGAAAGCAATGGCATGCTGCTGGCAGCAGATGACAATGGAAACATTGCAGTATTAACCCCAGACAAAAATGTCAGCAATGGAATAAAAATAAGGTGATAAAATGGTTTCAAGAACAGGCAAAGCATTAATGATTATTAGGGACGTTTTAATCATATTTTTATCTTTTGCAGTTACTACAACAACACCATTATGGAAGTTTTATGTTCTTAAGCAAAGTGTTGAAGTTGAAACAGTATTTTTTGTGCTGATAGGCATGCTGGCTTTTATAAGCTTCTTAAGCTTGATTAATTTGGTGCTAGTAATAGCCAATGTCCAGAACAGGTTTTATTATTATTTTTATACAATATTTTTAATGATGCCTTCTATAATCATAGCCGGCTTGGGAGCGTGGTATGTGATATTGCCATTTTTGATATTGAACATATTTATTTTAATAACTTTAAGGAAGAAAAAAGTGAAATAAATGGGCCTGGCCAGATTTGAACTGGCGACCGCTCGATTTCTGAGAAACTTGGCAA
>CAZBFA010000131.1:0-2430 GCA_964491045.1 Candidatus Woesearchaeota archaeon | reverse complement strand
ATCATCTTTACATGTATATTTTTTCAGTGTAATCTTCTTCGTTGAAATTTTGCTTTATGAATTTGACCATTGTTTCATTGTTTGCAGCCTTGTATGAATATAATGCATTATTTAACAAGCCAGATTTCAAGAAGCTATCCCCCATCTTGTTTAGCTTTTCAGTATCGCCAATAAATCTGTATGCAATCACTGTTTCTGCATAGTTTTTACCAGCAAAAAATTCTTCAGCAGCTTTTGTTGCTAATTTTATTTTTGTTTCCTCATCAAACATGGACAGGTCTGTGTTGCTGATTCCTTTTTGAATCAAAGTTATTAAAACCTTGTCGAACTCTTCTTGAGGCATTTTCATTTTATCATAATGGCTTTATTCAGTATTTTTAAAGCTTTTTCTTTGCTCATTGTTTAATATGTCTGCTTTCAGAAACAGCATTTTATTTAAATTGGCTCTAGAACCAATTTTAAGCCACTTTTTAATGTGTGATATATGTCTATCAGCAATGTATAAAATAGATAAGATTTATATACAAGTTTGATATATATCTATGATAGGCGTTTAACAATGGAAGGGGTGGAAAAAGACAAACACAAGATTAAGATAGTTGATCTTCTAAAAAGCCATCCAGAAGGCCTCACTATTTCTGATATAATGAAAAAATTGGATCTGGCAAGGCATACTGTTCTTGCAAGGCTTCATCATCTGGTTGGCAAGGGTGATATTGATGTGCGCCAGATTAACATGGCAAAGGTCCACTATTTCAAGGGCCAGGAAGAAAAGAAGCAAGACCTTCATCCAATGCTTCAGAAAATTGAATTAAATCCCCTAAAAGCAGAGCATATCCAGCAATTTCCAAGAAAAGAGATTAAAAAAGACGAAACAGAAGAAGAGGAAATAAAAGCAAGGGTGGAAGAAGCAATAAAAAAGGGCAGTGATTATTATGAGGCCCAGGTAATTGAGCAAAGGGAGCCTATTAATTATATCCTTGAAAAGTCATCTCACGAACCAGAGATCAAGGCAGGAGATTACATAAAAACAGGAATCTCTGGATTGGACCAATTGCTTGTTCAAGGCATACCTCGCGGCTCTTCTGTGCTTGTTGCTGGCGGTGCTGGCTCCGGAAAAACTATCCTCTGTCTTGAAATATTGAAATATCACGCAACCCATGGGGAAAAATGCCTGTACATGAGCTTTGAAGAGTCAGAAGAGCATCTTATAAAGCACATGGAAGGTTTTGGCTGGAACCCGCAGAAACACATTGAAGAGGGAAGCTTGTTGATAAAAAGATTTAACCCATTTGATATAACTAGGAGTGTTGATGCATTGCTTATGGCTGCAAAGGGAGAATTGCTTATTGAAGTGGAGCCAATAATATTTCCAAAGGACTTCAGGCCAGACATCATTGTTGTTGATTCATTGACAGCCATAGCCTCTGCTTTTACCGGGAAAGAGGACAGCTACAGGGTTTATATTGAGCAGCTCTTCAGGCTTTTTGAAAAGATAAAGACAACGTCTTTCTTGATAACTGAGACAAAGCAGATTCCGACAGTATTCAGCCAAAGCGGAGTTGAAGAATTCCTGGCAGATGGCGTGATAGTATTATATAATATTAAAAGAGGTAACGTGCGTGAAGGGGCTATTGAGATATTAAAATTGCGCGGGGCAAAGCATCAAAAGAAGATTGTTGCAATGCAGATAACAGACAGCGGCATTATTGTGTATCCTGAACAGGAAATATTTGGCAGTGTTGAAAAAGAGGAGTAATAATTTTAATGATGCATGGAAAAAAAGGTGAGCTTATACAGCACAAGCCGGCAGTTCTTGTAGCAATAGTCATATTTCTCTTTGTGATCAGAACTTCTGCAATAAATTTTGGTGGTGCCAGCCCTGATGCAGGGGAAGCAGATGGCGGCGCGCATAATGGAACATTTAGTTCACAAAGCGGGACATACATCAATACGCAAACAGTCAACAATATTTATTTTGGCGTCGAAAGGTCGAATAATAATCCTGCTGCAGCAAACCAAAGCCTTAATTTTGATATAACTGCCTTGTCAACAAACAGCTCAATCAAAATAACTGGCTTGAATGGAACCATCTGGTACTGCCATGCAAGGCTGGCAACAAATGTTTGTGATGGCACTGGAGGCACTTCAACCCCGCAGGGAACTGCATCCAGCATGAATATCACTCTTTTGAATACTGCGACAAAGGCATACACTGATGTAGGGCCATTGCCAGCAACCACAACAAACACATTGCGTGAAACAAATTGGAGTGTTGTTGGCGCAAACTTTTCAAGCTACATAAATGCAAGCGGTTTTGTCAGCATCCAGATGGAATTTGCTTGGAGCGGCGCAGGCAGGTCTTCATTCCTGAACGACCATACAAACTTAACTGTAACCTATGATGTAAGGCCTTATGTATTCTTGTCC
>CAZBFA010000130.1:0-2462 GCA_964491045.1 Candidatus Woesearchaeota archaeon | reverse complement strand
ACAGCATGCTCTTTTGCAGACGTCCTTATGAATTCAGAATATGAAATGTTCAATTTTCTGCATAATTCAAGGAAAGCACTGCTGTTCTTGTCAATGAATTTCTTTGTTGGAATGCCTGCCTTTTCAGCAGCCTGCACATTTTTCTGTGCATTTTCATCAACGCCAGTCAAGAAGAAAACATCGTAGCCTTGAAGCCTTCTATATCGGGCTATTGCATCTGCCAGAGTCTTTTCAAATGCATGCCCCATGTGCGGGTCTGCATTGACATAGTCTATTGCAGTGGTTATGTAAAACTTTTTCGCTTTCATAGTTCTTTTTAATTTTGCAAGCTTTATATCTTTTTCTAGAATGCTTTTAACAAGGAGGCATATTATCTTTTTGGGTAATAGAATGGCAATGAACTTTGTGCTTGCTCGCTTTTTGGCTTTTCTGTGCTTTTATTTTTTCCAATCAAGCCCTTCTTTTTAAGCATGTAAAATGTTATGCCTGCTGCGCCAACCACAAATGCAACAGACATCATAACCCACCAGATTAACATGCTTCGTTTTTGTTCAGCAAGAGGCATTTCGGCATTTATATCTGATTTTGGCTCTCCTGTCAATCCGACACCCGATGGTGTTTCGTACTGCTCTCCATTTGCTGGCTGCTGCTGTATTGGTTCTTCTGCGCCAATAACTGTATCAGAGGGCAAATCATCAATGCTGCTGTCAGAAGTGCCCCCAAACCCATCACTGCCAGAACTTCCGCCCTCATCAGGGCATATGCCACAATCAGAAGGGCAATCAGAGCATGATTCCGATGTGTCACACGCAGAATCGCCGCATATTGATTCATCACTGCAAGGGTCTGATCTGTATTTCGGAGCAAGAACCTTATTTATTTTTTCATTTTCGCTTAAAGCGTGCCACAATTCAGGCTGGTCTGCTATAGTGTCCCATGTATAAGTATACCATGCTTCAAAACCATAATTCTGGCACGTATCTTTTTGCAATTTTAGAAGGGCAATGGCAGCAGCATCTGCTGTCGAATAGCCAAATGCAGTCTGAGGATATTTGAATGCGCCCATTTCAACTAAAAGCCTGGGCTTAAGCATTGAAGCGCATCTTTGCCCAGGCAGCAATTCCATGTCGCTTAAAAATTCTTCTGTCAAAAGACCACCATCTGAGTGGGGATAAAAAGAAGTTGCAATGACATCAACATTTGAATTTATCATAACTGGGCACGGGCGGGAGACCCTCCCCTTTGGATCATTTGGCAATGAATTTGGCCCGCCAAGCCAGCCCATAACAAACAGGGCTGTTGGGTCCTCAATTTTTATGGCGCCGCTCATTTCATTGATATATTTTTTCATGTTGTCATCCATCATTTTATCTTTTTGCTCTTGAGATGACATATCATAAATTCCAGCTGCCGTCGTAATTAATCCAGAGCTCATGGTCAATGGTTTTTTTATTCTTATATAACTTGGTTCTGCTTCAATATACGCAAAGATATATTCTATTGGTGCATTTTTATCCTTAAGCGCGCGAATAAAGTCCTTATAAAATCGCTTTTTTGCCTCAAAAGCTGTTGGGCTTAAATATTTTTCATTATTCACAGGCTCTAAATTTTGGTCTGGTGTTATCAGTGTTCTATAACCTGTTGGCATGGAATAAAATGCAAAAGAAACAACCATATCATTTGCTTTTGCTATATTCAAAAAGTCAGCAACATTAGCGATATACTCTTGTGAAATAGATGCAGAATTAGAATTAGCAACATGATCAGGATTAATGAATGCACTAATTGTATTGTATCCTTCTTGGCGCATTTTTTGCAGTGTCGAGTCAATAAATTCCGAATTATATTTTCCAGGATTAAAGATATAATGGCCATCAACAGAATTAAACCTAGTAAAGACATTGCCTCTAGGAATAAATTTTTTGCTCGTTATAGTATTGTAAAACTCGCCATCCCCGCCAACTGTTCTAATGCCGATTATATGGTTTGGTGATGGGGTGGGGGGCAGTGGTGGCTGTAACTTTTTGTTGACATCACCGCAGGCAATATTCATTGCTTTCGTTGCAGAGCCAAATGCAGTGAATTGCTGCGATTGAACAGCGCTGCCATATTCAAATACTCTTACAATATTCCCTGCATTAGGGCCTTGGCCAACAATTATCTCATCAACTCCATCATTGTCAGTGTCGCATGAAGCTAGAACAACTTTTCCTTCTGTGTTTGCTGCGCCATATGCGCCAAATTGGTTTGAGTATGCATCTGAAAAAGCGCCATTAGCTGACAGGAATACTCTTACCTGCGAAATAGAACCGTCACTAGATTGGCCTGCTATGATATCATCGTAATTATCATTGTTGACATCACCGCAGGCAATATTCATTGCTTTCGTTGCAGAGCCAAACGCAGCGAATTGCTGCGATTGAACAGCGCTGCCATATTCAAATACTCTTACAATATTCCCT
>CAZBFA010000129.1:0-2535 GCA_964491045.1 Candidatus Woesearchaeota archaeon | reverse complement strand
GCTATGTTGCCCACCATAATTCCGGATGCAGATGCTTTTTTTGCGATTTCAATTCGCTTTTTTATGCCAACATTTCCTGATATCACTGCGCAGCATCCCTCTTTTACCTTTGCCAGGCCATCAACATTATATACCAGTATGCTTCTCAGGCCATTCGCAGTCAGGCCCTTGACAATCTTTGGAGACCCGAAGCATGGATTTGGCATCAGGATATGGCCTGCCATTTTCCTTCTCATCTTTGAATGTATTCCCTTGGCTCTTCTCCATCTCTTTTCAAGCTTTTTTATTTGAAAATCCTGTCTCAGGAAAACAGGCTTTTTTTTCTTGATAACTCTCCTTAACTCAAGCATTCTTGCAACCCTGTCATCCGCAATCTTTGAATTGTTATCCTTGTTCATTTTATAGCCTTGCCTGCCTTTTCGCATATGTAAATGCCATCCTGGAATATTCTCTTGTCCCTGTTTGTTATGGCTGTCAGCTTTTCTATCTTGCCTGCCATCAATCCCGCTTTTTCTTTATTGTGGCCGCTGACCTTTATCACATTGCCGTCAATGCTTACCTTCACCCCGTCTATGAGCTTTAGCTTTCTTGGTATCTTTTCGCCAAAAAAGTTCTTGACAACTATCTCATTTTTCTCAACAGCGACGCTCATTGGAAAATGGCTTGAGCATATCATCAGTTTGTAAATGTATTCTGACTTAACGCCTTCCAGCATATTCTTTATGTGTGCTTTAAATGAGCCCATCATTCTCTTCTCTTTTTTTGACGCATTTTTCGCGCTCAAAACAATATTATTGTCTGCCTTTTCCATCATGATATTTGAATAAACAAATTTTTGCTCCAATTTGTTGCTGTTCGCCTCTACCTTTAGGGTGCCGCTGTCTATGTCAACCCTTACTCCATCAGGCACAGCAATTTTTTCAACCATGTCTATTTTCATTTTAGTAGCAATAGCAGATTAGCTTTCCGCCAAGGCCCTTTTCAATTGCCTCAGCATGAGTCATGACTCCTTTTGATGTTGAAACTATCAGCAGGCCAACGCCCTTGGCAGGCAAGTATCTTTTTTCAAATTTCTCATAGCCATTCAGCTTGACAGAGAACCTTGGCTTTATGACGCTGCACTTGTTGACCTTGCCGGCAAGCTCAACTTTTACAATGCCCCCCCTGCCGTTTTCCAATATCTCATAACTTCCAATGTAGCTGTTCTTCTGCAGTATGTCAGCAACTTTCTTCACCATGTTTGAAGAGGGCTTTGAGCTGCAGCTGCTCTTTCCGACCCGTTCCGCCGTCAATATGTTTGATAAAAAATTTGCTAAATTGTCCATTTTAATCACTTATATTTTTTAAACCCCATCGATTTTGCCATTTCCCTAAAGCATCGCCTGCACGCATCAATGCCATACATGCCTATGTGCCCTCTTATAGTTCCGCAGAACCTGCATCTTTTTGTGGCTCTGCCAAACTTTCTCTCCTTCGGCGCATTGTGCTTTAAAAACTTCTTCATTTTTACCGGCTTGCTCGCAAGCTGCGTGAATTCCTTTTTATAATCGCTTACTGTCATTTTAGTCAGTTACCTCTGTTCCAAATGTTTCAACAACAAACTTTATTGCATCATCCTTTGCTATCATGTGCTTCTTGCCGATTTTTGATGTTTTCAGCATTCTTTCCTTTACTCTATAACCTGGCCTTTTCAATGTCACAGCAACTTCCAGGCCAATGACGCCTATATCAGGATAATACTTTGCTTCCGGTATCTCGACGTAATCTTTAATGCCAAATGAAAAGTTGCCAAACTTGTCAAATTTCCTTGGTGTCAATTTATTATTCACTCCCTTTAACAATCTTCCAAGCACAATCTTTGCCTTTTCCTTCCTTAAAGTGACCTTGCAGCCTATGTTCAGGCCAGGCCTTATCCCCCATGTAGGGATTCTGCTCTTTGCTTTTGTGGCAATTGGTTTTTCATTTGTGAGCGCATTTAGCAATTTAATTGCCTTTTCTAATTTTTCCCCTGGCTCTCCAGTTCCTATGTTCAACGTTACTTTTTCTATTTCAATGCCTTTCATTTTCAATTTCCTTGTCTATCACATAACAATATTTCTTCAATGTTTCATATTCCTTGTTTTCCTTGTCCTTGAAAACAACCATTGGCTTTTTAGATGCATCCTGCTGCATTATCTTTGAAACAACCCCAATTTTTCCAATATGCTTTCCGTCCATCAGCAGCACTGTTGCCCCTTCTTCAAGCTTGAGGTGCTTTCTTGCCTTGTTTTCATTTAAATCAAGCACTATAGTATCGCCAACCTTGTATCCGTCTTTTTCAACAATTATATTCCTTCCATCTTCCAGATTCAACTGCAGCCTGTTTTTCTTAAGTGTAGTCTTGTTCGCTATCTTGCAAAACTTGAAACTTGAATCATCTTTCTTTATTTTGACAAGCGTGAACTTGCCTGATTCATCAAGCAATACCCTGTAATGCTCGCCAGCATCAGGAATATCAATCATGTCCATCACTCCCACAGGGAATCTTATGTCATC
>CAZBFA010000128.1:0-2572 GCA_964491045.1 Candidatus Woesearchaeota archaeon | reverse complement strand
TCTGTCAAATCATTGAATTTTCTGTTAAACCTCTCTTCAAATGCTTTTTTGGCGCAGAGCATGCCAAAGCCAACGTCAATCAATGAATGCTGCTTTGTGTACAATACTGAATTAAACATCCTTAATGTTGAATACCTTATCGATTCCATGACCCTGTCCTTCTTTTTGTTCCCCTCAAGCACCATTTCCCCCACATTATCAAGCATCATGGAGTATGTTATGTGAAGGCTCGGGCAGCAGTTAACTGGCTTGTCAAGTGATTGTATGATTTTCAGGCTTATCCTCCTGTGGTCTAAAAATCTTGGCACAGTTGTAGGGTATGTATTAAAAACATTGACAGCTATTTCATTTGCATCCTGAAAAGCCCCAACCATGTGATTTATTTCTTTTCTGGGTATGACATCAACAAGCTCATTGACTATGAACGCAACCTGCGCCATCATATATGTGTACACTATATCCTCTTCCGGCTTGAATGGTATTTCCTTGTCATGCTCAGTATAGACCAAAAATTTGTTCTTGCTGGCCCCGGTTTTTTGAGCCATGAAATATTCCGTCATCCAGTTTTTCAATCCCTTCATCACGCAGATTCCTTTTATTGGATTATGAGTAAAGAGCTTGACAAGGCCCTCCAAGGTAATTTCTACATTCCTGCTTGCAAGGTCAAACTGCTCTATGTAAGAATCCTTGTTTTCCTTGTCAGAAAAAGGTATTATTATCTTTTTTAGCCCGGCGCGCAATAACTTTGATACAGCAGGAACTTCTTGAAACTCCCTTGTTTCAACTTTCTCCTTGCTTTTTATTATGCCCATGAGTGATTCCTGCATTTAATATTGTCTTCATGCGCCGAAACTATGATGAATTCTCATAATTATAGGGTGGCATAATGTTTATAACCTTTTTTGCTGTTTTCTTATAAGCCAAAACGGAACAGTTTAAAAAAGCTTTTTCGTATAATCTCACCATGGAATTCCCAAAACTAGGATCAGATGCAATCTTGGCCCCCATGGCAGATGTAACAGATGTTGCATTTAGATTGCTGTGCAGAAGATATGGGGCAGGGCTTGCAGGAACTGAAATGATCTCTGCTAATGCCCTGGCCAGGGAGAATAAATCAACATTAAGGTTGTTGGATGTTGTTGATGAAGAAAAACCAAGAGTAATACAGCTTTTTGGCCAGAACACAGATTGCCTATTAGAATCAGCAAAATTTTTGAGAGATAAATGCGAAATTATAGACCTAAATTTTGGCTGCCCTGATTCAAAAATTATAAGGCAGGGTTCGGGAAGCGCCCTGTTAGAGAGGCCGAACAAGATAAAGGAAATCGTCGAAAAATTAAGCGCAAGTGTTAAACTGCCAATAACGTGCAAGGTAAGGCTGGGCATTGACGCCAAAAGAATTAATGTGGTTAAAATAGCCAAAATCTGCGAGAAAGCCGGTGCAAAAATGATAGCAATACATGCAAGAACCCAAAAGCAGGGGTATTCTGGAAAAGCCGATTGGTCATGGATAAAAAAAGTGAAAGAAAGCGTAAGCATTCCAGTAACAGGGAATGGCGATGTAAGAACTGTTGAGGATTATCTGAGGATGAAAAAAGAAACTCATTGTGATTACGTGATGATCGGCAGGGGCGCTATTGGAAACCCATATATATTCAGGCAGATAAGGGATTATAATAAAAACAAAACCTATCAAAAAAGGACCGGAAGGCAGCAGTTTGATGATTTATTCTTATATTTGGAGCTTGCAAAGAAATTTAGCGTTAAATTAAATAGTGTGATATCGAATGCGCAGCGCTTTACCGCAGGCATTAAATACAGCGCAAGATTAAGAGACCAATTGTCATCTGCCAAGGATATTGATGAGATCGAACAGGCATCCAAAGATTTTCTGAGAAGATATCACTATTTTAACCTCGGTATTATAAATGCAGAAACTGAGGCAAAAATATGAAAGAGCTTCTTTTTGGCACTGCAGGCATTCCATTGTCGACAATCCAGCCGAATACAATCAATGGCATCAGGCAGGTTAAGGCTCTTGGCCTTGGCGCGATGGAGCTCGAATTTGTCCATTCAATAAACATAACTGAAAAAACTGCCTTGGCTGTCAAGGAAGCAGCAGAAGCAGAAAACATTGTTCTTACATGCCATGCGCCATACTATATAAATCTCAATTCAAGCGAAAAGGCCAAAGTAAACGCCTCAATTCAAAGAATATTTCTGGCTGCAAAGATAGCATCGCTATGCAATTGTTATAGCATAACTTTTCATGCAGCGTTTTATCAAGATAAGACAAAAGAAGAAACATACAAAAGCGTCAAGGAAAATTTGAATATAATATCAAGCAAGTTAAAAGAAAATAACATAAAGATTACACTCCGGCCGGAGTTTGCCGGAAAAATATCCCAATTTGGCAATTTGCAGGAGCTTATCCGATTAAGCCAGGAATTGGAAAACGTGCTGCCTTGCATTGATTTTGCGCATTTGCACGCCAGAGAAAATGGAAACTACAATACTCATGAAGAATTCTGCTCTGTTCTAAGCACGATTGAAAAATCCATTGGCCGAGAAG
>CAZBFA010000127.1:0-2613 GCA_964491045.1 Candidatus Woesearchaeota archaeon | reverse complement strand
TCTTTATTACGTATATTTGAGTATATAAATATTTTGTTGCCACTTTGGCCTTTTTGATAGCTCTCAATATCCTTGCAAGTTTTAATATCCCTTTTCTGCTTCACTTGCAACACACCTTTCATTTTTACTGCTAAACCATGCAGTATATACCCTATCCCAAATGCAGTTTCCTCCTTTAGCATCAGGCAAAACCTCACATGTGTCTTCTTCACAATCCCTTTGTGAAAGGTAATCGGAACAAGATTTGACATTACTGCAGCTGCTGCAAGAACCGCCTGATTCGGAAGCCCCAAAAAAGCCAAATTGGTGATTATAAATACACGTTAATGATTTATAAGCATCATTTGTTACTGCCGGTTTTAGCAAATAAAGGTTAATCGACCTGCAGCCCTCTGGTTCAATATGGTTATTACATTCAGGCATATTGTCTTTTATGGCCTGAGTTGTAGCCCTGCTCTTGGGGAATGTTAAAACTAACCAACCGAGATAACCTTTACTCTTTTTTGTGTCTTGTTTATAGCAATCAATCAGGGCAAAGAGTCTTCTGCTTTCTATCGATTCTAATTGATACGGCCCCACAGCAGGGAAAATATGTTGTGGTTCAAGACCGAGCCCTTCTAATCCAGCACAGTTTTTTTGTTTTTCAAGAAGCAAGAATTGTGCCGCATAAAAATAATTTTTATTGACTGCTGTTTTTGTTGCTTTGTTAATTGCTTCGATTTGCTGCTTTGCTAAATTTGCATCAGCATTTAGGTATCCAAGAAATACCTTATACTGTTCATTTAATATTTGTTTTTCTGCAACAATAGCATTTTCTTTGCCCAATAAATTCTTTAATTTTTCATCCGTAATTTGGTCTTTGAATTTGTTAAAGTTAGTAATATCACCATTGTCAGCATAGCATTTTGCCAGATTGAAATTGGATGCATCATCTTTAGGCTCTATTATCTCTTTTGCAAGATCACAATTTTTTTCTTCCAGGCATTTGTCAAGCACCACCTTTGCTAATTTATTTTTTTCTTGTTCATTAAGTTTTTCTAATTCTTTGGCTTTTGCAGCGCACCCGTCTGCTTTCTCCACTCGTTCCTCTGCTGTTTCTTCTAGCTTTTCTCCAGTTGTATCAGTATCATAGGAAACCTTGATGCCTTTCAAAGCATCAAAAAAGCCTTCCCCGGTTTTGCCGACTTCAGTAAAGCCGGGTATAATGTATAGATATATAAACAACACAATAGCTATCACCAATGCGAGCACCAAAATCCAGTCACCGAGCTTTGAAAGAGCCTCCAGCCCTTGTTTCTTTTTCATCTCACTTTCAGCCCCAGAATGGCATCTTTTATGGCATCAAACCTTGTTTTTGCAAATGCCAGCAGCAAGACAAGCAGGATCACTATGATTATGATGGCAACAAGCTTTTCCATTTCTAAAGCGCCCTTTTTCATATCCTCAACCCGCTTATGGCTTCAATTATTTTATCTCTTAATATATACAGCAAAAGAATGATCAGTATCAAAACGAAAACCACCAGGATCAGCTTAGCCAGCTCCTCAAACTCCATCGCCCCTTTTTTCATATTTGCAATAAGTCCTCTGCAATATATAAACGTTACTTCAGCTCGCTGCAGCCCCTGACAATTTCCTCTCCAGACAGCATTGCAACGCCCTGTGTTAGCTTGGATTTAAACCCTGCCTCATAAGCAACATCTGCAGCAACACCTACGCCAAGTGCAACAGGATTAAGCGCTCTTGGCTACAAAAGTGAGCACCCTTCTGCCAGTCTTGCTTGCGACAAAAGCAACCTCTGATGCGCTGAAAATGCCCAGGCGCTGTTCAATAGATGCCTCCTTTGGCTCTTTATAAAAAAAGTAAACAAAATACAGGGGATTTCCTTTTGTTACTTCAATTTTAGGAACATCCTTGTAATCAATCTTGAGATACTCATCTTTTTTATTGAAGTAATTTGCAAAGCTTTTGTCCCCTTCCTCAGGAATATAACTGTTAAGATTTTTTTCAAATGTTGCCATGTCAAGAACCATTTTATCCTTGTTTGGCTTTATCGAGCTGCAGATTACGCATGCAGTGTCTGTTTTTCCCCAGTCAAAATTCGAAATTATGTCTAATTCTCCTCTCCCAAGAGTCTTCCAGCAGTCGTACATTTCATCAACTGCCTTTTCATTTATGTTCACATCGGGCTTAAACGTCCATAATATTGGGTCGCATTTTAACTCATAGCCAAAAACATCGCCATACCCCCATATATTGAATTTGTCTTTTATCACAACACTCATGGCGCATGTGCTTCTTCTCACGTAATTTTCAAGCTGCACCTTCCATATCATGACGGCTCCAAACAATATCAGGGCAGTTACAGCCATTACTATCAAGGCTACAACGGTCTCTGTTAGAATGCCTTTTTTTCCTTTTTTCTTATTGCAAAATGCCACTTAAAATCCCTCGAAAAATTATAAAATATAATATCAGGAACAGCAAAACAACAATAGTGATTAATATTATCATCCTTAATGTTGGATTTTCTGCGCCTATCCCTGATTTGTTTAGCTTAAGCATTTTTCCAGTCAAGTGTAAGCGCTCACTTTATTTTTATCTTTCTTTTCAA
>CAZBFA010000126.1:0-2631 GCA_964491045.1 Candidatus Woesearchaeota archaeon | reverse complement strand
AGCTTCAGGTCTTTGGTGACTTTGTCTATCTTTTCATCTTCATCAGGGCCTATGGCAAGGCATGTTATAGTTGGCTTCTTGAAAAATGTCAACCCTGCATCAGTTATCAAAGCAGTCACAAGGCCAAAAGACTCTGCCTTCTTCTTGAATTCAAGCAGCTCTTTTTTGTCAGCAACCTTAAGAACTATTTTTTTCATCCCTTCTGAGCGCCATGCATTGACTATTTCACTATCAGATTTTAAAACAGATTCAACAGAAGCGTGGCAGCACTGTGTTGCTAATTTTCCCTTATCCATCTTTAGATCTATTCTTGCCAAAATTGCCTGTTTCATTCTAAATATGAATCTAACAACTTTTATAAATAGTTATTCTTTTAATTTCAATGGTGGGGCTATGGTCTAACCTGGTCATGACACACGACCAAGAGATATTCTTGGTCTGCATGATTTGAGGTTTGGGTTGTTTTAACAATACAAAAAACCTTACAATCCAGGTTCGAATCCTGGTAGCCCCATTATTTTTATTAAATTCTTTCTCTTTCGCGGATTGCCAAACCCAGTATAACAAGTACAATCTCCAAAAAAGCGATTTAGAAACCTTTAAAAATGCAGTTTAAACAGTTATAAAAATGGCAACAAAGAAAATTTCTTTCACAGGCGGATATGGAGCCAGATACGGGGCTTCTGTAAAGCAAAGGCTTGTAAATGCAATAAAAAAGATGAAATCCTGGCAGAAATGCCCATACTGCAGCAAAAACAGGGTCAAAAGAATTTCATACGGCATCTGGCAGTGCCGCGCATGCAGCTCAAAATTCACGGGAAAAGCATATGAGGTATAAAAAATGAAACCATACAAATGCTTCACTTGCGGGAACAGCATCAAGATGGAATACTTAAGAAAAAAAATACGCTGCCCGTATTGCGGCGGGAAAATTCTATACAAGGTAAGGTCGGCATCAACAACTTTTGATGCTGTATAAAAAATATGAAAAAAGAATCAGAACAAAAAATAAGGCAGCTCCAGATGATGGAGATAAATCTGCAAAACCTCCTAATCCAAAAAAGAAACCTGCAAGTTCAGCTGATTGAAACAGAAAATGCAGTGAATGAATTGAACAATGCAGGCGAAGAGCCGTACAAAATTGTTGGCAGCATCATGGTAAAAACAAACAAGGAAAGCTTAATTAAGGAATTAAACTCAAAAAAAGAAGTCATAGATGTTAAATTAAAAAGCCTTGAAAATCAGGAAACAGAAATAATGGAAAATGCTTCAAAAATACAGCAGGAAGTATTGAAGGAAGAAAAGAGCTGAGCAAGATAAAAAAAGAGGTTGAGTATGAATCAGGATGCAGCAACAAACATCATTACTATGCTTTCTCAGATAGAAGAGGATGATTCTGTGCCAAAGAGCATCAGAAATAAAATAAAACTGACAAAAGATCTTTTTGCAGACAGCAATGTCAAAGAAGAAATAAAATATGACAAGTCAATCCAGGAGCTTGATGACATTGCAAAAGACCCTGCAGTGCCAACCTACATAAGGCCGCAAATCTGGAACATTTTAAGCATATTGGAAGGCAGCAAATAGGAAAAAGTTTCTAGATATTAGCTTACAGAAATGTTTATATAGTTAAATGCTCAAAGCCTAACTAGTGCTTAAAGGGGCAAAATGAAAGAGGCTTTTGACAAACTAAAGGAAAAGATTTCTGGCTTAAAAGAAAATTACGATTATGATGAATACAGCGGAGATTACATAGAAGTTAGCCCTGAAAGAAAAGAAGCCCTGCCTGCATCAAATGTAATGATAAAGCCGTTTGTGCTTAATGATTTTACCGATATAAAGCCAGTTTTGGATTATTTAAGAGAAGGCACAACAATAGCATTGATTAACATAAGGCCATTGAGGGACAGGGACATTGTTGAGTTAAAGCGAGCTGTTAACAAGCTGAAGAAGACCTGCGATGCCTTGGAAGGTGACATAGCCGGCTTTGGCGAGGAATGGATTGTTGCAACACCCAACTTTGCTTATGTGCACAGGGGCAGCCAAGATGCTCCAGTAGAAGTCCAGGAACAGCCGCAAGAAGGATTAGAAGAAGATTCTCTCTAAGCTAATTTTATTATTTCATGTTTCATTACATAAGAATTTGGTATGTGCACAACCTCTTTGTTTTTTGTAACCAGCCTTAACTCCAATAAATCAATGTGCTCCACCCTTCCTTCAATGTTTTTTATCCTTATGAAATTGCCTTTCTTGATTATTCCTTTCTGGTGAAGCACAAAACCAGCAACCAGATTAGGTATTAGATCCTTGAAAGCCAAAATTACAAATATTATAAATATCAAAAGCAGCACCCACAATATTATTCTTAGAGTTGTGTTGGCAAGGCCAAGCTGGTTCAATGCCAGAATCAATGCAGCAAGGTACAATCCATACTTGACAAGGCTGCCGGCAAGCTCATCAAGAGGCAGCCTCATCCTAGCCTGCTCTTTAAATAATCTGTTTGCCTCAAGCTCCTTTAAAAGCCTGTGAGTCAGCTTGCTTGCCACGTTCGCTATCAGAATGCCAACCAATAATATTATTACTGCAGCTATGAGATTTATCAATGTGCCTGCCGGCAAAATGCTTGAGATG
>CAZBFA010000125.1:0-2687 GCA_964491045.1 Candidatus Woesearchaeota archaeon | reverse complement strand
AAGGTTTCTGATGTTTTCAAGCAAGGCCAGTTTCTGGATGTTCACGCTGTGACAAAGGCAAAAGGCGTGCAAGGAACTGTAAAAAGGTTCGGGGTAACAATAAGGCAGCATAAATCAGAGAAGACAAAGAGAGGAATTGGTTCACTGGGGCCATGGCACCCAAGAAGAGTAAGTTTTAGGGTTCCTCAAAGCGGAAAAATGGGGTATCATCTAAGGACAGAGCTTAACAAGATGGTATTAACTATTGGAAATGATGGCGCAAAAATAAATCCAAAGGGAGGATTTGTAAATTACGGGTTGATTAAAAATGATTATCTTATGTTAAAAGGTTCTATACCTGGGCCTGATAAAAGAGTGGTTGTGATGACAGAAGCGAGAAGGCATAGAAAACCAGTGGTGCTTGATATCAAATATATAAGCCAGGAGTCAAAGCAATGAGCAAGGCAAATGTCACGGATATGAATGGAAATGTGGTAAAATCAATAGAACTGCCAGTGCAGTTTTCAGAAGAATACCGGCCAGACATAATAAGGAGAGCATTCATTGCAGTACAAACAAGCAAAAGGCATTCTTATGGCTCCAAGCCAGGAGCAGGCATGAGATATTCATCAAAATTATCAAGAAGGAGAAGAGATTTCAAGGGCGCATATAACAAAGGAATTTCAAGAGTGCCAAGAAAGACAATAACCAGAAGAGGAATCCAATTCAATTGGATAGGCGCAGCTGCTCCAAACACTGTCGGCGGAAGAAGGTCACACCCGCCAAAGGCAGAAAAAATATGGAAAGAAAATATAAATGTCAAGGAAAGAAGAAAGGCAATAAGGTCTGCGATTGCTGCAACAATTGATAAAGAGCTGATATTAAGGAGAGGGCATAATGCAAAAAGTATTTTCCCAATAATAATAGAGGCAAAAGTTGAAGAAATAAAGAAGACAAAGGAAATTATGCAACTGCTGGGAAAATTAGGATTGCAAGAGGAAATTAAAAGGGCCGGCAACATAAAGGTAAGAAGCGGTGTTGGAAAAAATAGGGGGAGAAGGCATACAAACAAGACAGGAATCCTGTTCATAATATCAAAAGACTGCAATTTGAACAAAAGCGCTGGAAACATTGCCGGTTCTGATGTTGCAGTTGTGAATAACCTTAATGCAGAGCTTTTGGCGCCTGGCGGGGATGCTGGCAGGCTGTGCATATGGAGCGAACTGGCGATTGAAAAATTGGCAAAGGAAGGATTGTTCAGATGACAAAAGATTATTATAGCATAGTAAAGTACCCATTGACAACTGAAAAATCAGTCAGGATGAGGGAGCAGGAAAACAAGATAATATTTATAGTCGAGAAAGATGCAAATAAAATAGAAATAAAAAATGCAATCGAGAAGATGTTCAATGTCAAGGTTATAAATGTAAGCACATCAATATTAAATGATGGGAGGAAAAAGGCCTATGCCAGGCTGGCAAAGGAAAACATTGCCAAGGATGTAATAACGCAAATGGGCTTAATGTAAATGGGAAAGCGAATAATAACACAAAGGAGGGGGCGCGGAACTTTCACATACAAAGCGCACAGCCACAGAAGCCAGGGCTGCATAAGCAGCAGAACATTTGATGAAAAGGAAAAGAATGGGTCTGTCGGCGGAAAAATAATTGATCTAATACATTGCGGCATGCACAGTGCTCCTTTGGCTGTTGTCAAATTTGATAATAAAGAAGTCATAATGCCTGCTGTTGAAGGCATCAAGGTTGATGACGAGATAAATGCGGGCGTGAAAGCAGGAGTAAATAGGGGAAATGTTTTGCAGCTCAAGGATATACCGGAAGGAACAGATGTTTGCAACATTGAGGCAAGCATTGGAAAGCCAGCTTTCTGCAGGAGCGCCGGGTCATTTGCAACAGTGATATCAAAATTGCATGACAAGGTTACATTAAAGCTGCCATCAAAAAAAGAAAGGATATTTGATGGAAATTGCAGGGCAGTCATAGGCATTGTTGCCGGGTCTGGAAAAAGGGAAAGGCCTTTTGTCAAGGCAGGAAATAAACATTATCTGATGCGCGCAAAAGGAAAGCTATATCCAAGGACATCTGGAGTTGCAATGAATGCAGTTGATCATCCATTTGGATGCGGAAGAGGAAGGCATGTCGGAAAGCCAAAGATACCTCCAAGGTACGCTCCGCCAGGAAGAAATATTGGATTATTGCACGCAAAACACACCGGAAGGAACAAGTAAAAAAATGGCAAAACTATTTTTATTTCGCGGCAGGACTCTTGAAGAATTGAAGAAGATGGACTTGAATGAATTTGCCCAGCTGCTTAAGTCAAGGCAAAGAAGAAAAATAAGGCACGGCCTTACAGAGCAAGAAAAACTTCTGCTAAAAAGAATCAATTTGCTGAAAAAAGGAGACAGGAAGAAACCGGTAAAAACGCATGTAAGAACAATGTTAGTGATACCTGAAATGGTGGGCCTATTAGTGCATGTTCATAATGGCAAGGAATTTGTCCCTGTAAGCATAACAGAACACATGCTGGGGCATTATCTAGGGGAGTTTGTAATGACGAGAAAGAAAGTTGAACATTCAGCGCCAGGCATTGGGGCCACAAAGTCAAGCGCTGCGTTGTCTGTCAAGTAAGGATAAAATAAAAATGGAAGAAGAAACAAATGCAAGGGCAATTGGCAGGGATTTGCCAAT
>CAZBFA010000124.1:0-2688 GCA_964491045.1 Candidatus Woesearchaeota archaeon | reverse complement strand
GCACTATTGTTTTTATGCCATATTCAGGCGTATAGTTGACTTGTATGTCCCTGTAGAATGTCTTTCCAATCATGTTTGCTGCCATCATCTTGATAAGGTCGGGATGTTTCTTGATGGCATCAACCCATTTAAGCGCAGGATAGCTAAGGGCTGTTATTGAAACAACAGCAGCAATTAAATTTTTATGCTTTTTAACGAAATTTTTTGCAGAATCCACAATTTTTTCAATGCTCATCTGTTTTTCACCGTTATTACACTTGGGTGGTTACTTATAAAGATTTCGCAAGTAAATCCAATATGGCTTAACAATGTTTATATACTGCAGAATATATTTCAAGATTGATAAAAATGGGGTTGGTTTTGTCAATATTCCAAGATGATATGGCAGCCATTTTCTTTTTTTATGGTTTAAGTTTCATGATTTTAGCAGCAGTCTTATTCTTTAAGCTCAGAAAAAGTGAGAAGACATATTTAACCAGGCCATTTTGGCTTTTGTTTTGGTTTGCACTGCTTCATGCATTGCAAGAGTGGTCAGATATGACCCAAATTCTAATCGGCGCATCGAATACTTTATTTGTTATAAGCTTATTAGCAGGAACCATTTCATTTGCATTTCTTCTGCAGTTTGGAATCGCATTGCTGCTTGCATATAATGAAAAATTTAATGCTGGAAGAAACATGAAAATATTGAAGTTTGCAGTTGGAATACCTGTTGGCACCGCAATTATGTATCTTTTGCTGGCCTTTTATCCAATGAACCATTTTTCAGTAGGGTTCAGAAATATCGGCAGGTTTACATTTGGATTCTTGGGTGCAGCATTTTCCACTTTTGCCTTAAGCCTATTTTATAGAAGAATTGGCTGCATTATTCCAACAAAAACAAAGCTGGGCTTGGTATTGTTGATTCTTGCTTTCTCAGCATATACCATATTTGGCGGGCTGATTACTGTGCCAATTTTTAAGATTCCAGTGCAACTGTTCAGGATGATTTGCGCTTTGCTGGCAGGCATTGGCATATATTTAATGCTAGATATTTTTGAATTAGTTAAGCTAAAAAAAATAGCTTTAGCCAAAAACAGAAAGAGGAAATAGCCAAATTATGCCAAAACAGATAATAACAACGGAAATTATTGGGTTTACATTTTCTGACCCCATAAGGATTGAGGCTCTTTATAGCCAATGGGCTGAAAAATATGATTCAATCCTGATCCTGACAGTGCGCTTGACACATGAAGAACTGATTAACAGAGTTTGCAAGTTGGGGTCAGAAAGAATTTTTTTCATTGATTGCATTTCAAAAAAAACTGACAAGCAAGCAACTCTCGTGTCGGGAACAACAGTATTATGCACCATGGCAATAGAAATTGCAAAAGCATTGCAAAGCAAGAATGTAAAATTATTGGTAATTGATTCTCTTTCCAGTTTGCTGATTTACAATGATGCCAAGATGATATTGCAATTTGTTGATGATTTGATTAAAAAAGCAAGAAAGGCAGAATGCAGTCTGTTTTTTCTTATTCTTGAAGATGATGTTAAAGGAGATCTAAGCTCCTTAAAGATGTATGTCAACAGTTTTAAGCAGGCATAAGCAAGAATGCAATATTGTACATATTTTAGCCCACGGCGAGCGCAGCCGAGTCCGGATTTGCCATGAAGTCTTCCTGTTTTATGTCATCAAGTATGTAATGCATCTGCCTGTCCTTTATCTCAAAATTTTCTTCCAAAAGCTCAATGAATTCCTGGAATTCCTGCATACTCCTGAAAATGCACTCAATCATGAAGTCAAAAGAATCATTTATTCTGTATATGCTGTTGACATGGCATTCATTGATTAAAAATTCCTTTAGCTTTTCTCTCTGCTCTTTTGGCACTTTAAGCATTAATGTTACCTTTGTGCTGTAACCAAGCTTTTGAAAGTCAAGAAGCACTGTTGATTTTTTTATCAGGTTATTGTCATATTTTCTCAACTTGTCAAATATAGTTGAAACAGGCATTCTTGTTTCTTTTGATATCTTTGTCAGCCGCTCCCTTGCATTTTTTCTTAAATGGGCCAAAAGCAGGAGTTCATTTCTCTTTATCATTCTAATGCCTCAAGAATAAGGTTCTGTTTATAGGTTTGAGCCTTATAAGTTATATAATGGCTATATTTATAAACAAACTGCATGAAGATAACATGCATGAAAAGGAAGGTTATTCAGCTTGCAGGAAGGACATTGGTAGTCTCTATTCCAAGCGCATGGGCAGAGAAGTACAGCATAAAAAAAGGCAATGAAATTGATATTATTGATGCAGGCTCTTTTTTGAAGATTACCTCAGAGCAAACAGAACCTGGCAGCAAAAAAATAAGCATTGACCTCAGCAATGCATCAAGAGAAGTAACAAGAGCAGCAATATCAGGGCTTTACAAAAAGGGCTATGACAAAATTGAAGTAAAATACAACAGCAAGGAAGTTTATGCTGCGATAGTTGAAAAAAGAAAAGAGGTTCTTCTCGGGTTTACCGTGCATGAAACCAGCAACACTGCATTAGTGCTGGATTCATTTATGCACGATTCGCCAAAGGAATTTGAAAATTCACTAAGAAGAGCTTTCTTGGTCACAGTATCAATGGGTGACAACCTGTTAAATGCAATCGAAAACAATGACTTAAAAAATCTGAGCACGATAAAAACAAGCGAGAACACAAACA
>CAZBFA010000123.1:0-2790 GCA_964491045.1 Candidatus Woesearchaeota archaeon | reverse complement strand
GTGTTATCTCATCCGGCAGTATCAAGTCTCTTGGCGATTCAACTGTTTTTACAATTTTGTTGGCTGAAGCATAGTATACAGCTACACTTGATGAAAAAGTAGATTTTCCGCTTCCAGTCTCGCCAGCAACTATTATGCCTCTTGCCTTTGTTTTTATTCTTTCGGCTATTGCTTCTGGCAGGTTATATTCCTCAAGATTTAATTTTTTCAATGGCTTCACAGCAGTTATCTCCCATCCGTCTGAAACCGGCGGCTTTACAATGACAATCCTGTAATTCTTGTACTGTACAACTGTTGAGCCTTTCCTGGAGATTTCAACAAAAGACTTAGGATCAGACCTTGTTTTTTCAACAATCTCCTTTGCCATTGCCTGCACATCCAATGCTGAAAGTTTTTTGCTGCTTATCTGGGCTAATTCCCATTTTCCGGGCATTCCTTTTTTTCCCGTAACAAGAGTGTCTTCTTTGATATGAACAGACATTGTTGTTTCATCAAAGTACTTTTCAAGGCTTAATTTTTCTTTTGGCCTTTCAAGCTCAATGAATATGACTTTTACATCGGCTGCTCTTGCAGATTCTGCCTGTATCCTGTCTGCTGTGATTAATGTTGCATTCTCTGAATATGCTAAATCCCTTATCATGGAATCAATTTCACCGCCGGCCTTTGCATATTTTATCTGGTAAACATTTGGCCTTACGCCAATGAAATCAATTTCTATAAGTCCTTGCTTCTTTAATTCTTGCAGCCTTTGCAGCTCTTCAAGGCCTAAAAATCCTGTTTCCTGCCCCAAATTCGCCTGATGTTCCAGTTCAGCCAATACAGCTCTTGGCACAAGAACCTTTCCAGCAATCTTTTTTTCATTAACATACCTAGAAATGACTCTTTCAATGACAACCGATGTGTCAACAACATAATTATTTTTTTCCATGTCAGCCTCTTTTTAATTAACTTAACTAATCCTTTATTATAACTCTTTCGGTTGCTTTTTCATTTTATTTCAGCCAAAACCTTTTTATACTTGTTATACGTACAAATACATTAAGATACATAAAAATACAGCTAAATACGGACAATATGAAAGAAGGCAATGACAAATTAACAATTTCCATAGATAAAAAAATCAAGGATTTCTATAAAGATCTATGCGAAAAAGAAGGCCTGAAAATTGGCAAGCAGATAGAAATACTGATGCTTAATGAACTGAAAAAGAGGAATCTATTGGATAATCTGCATGAAAAAAAGAAGTAGTTCACAAAAAAAGAGAAGAATAAGGCATGAAGTCAAGATAATTGGAATAGTTTTAAGCATCTTCCTGCTTTTGTTGTTCATTAGGCTGTTGAATATCGAGTTTAAAACAACTGGTTATGCAACAGAAACAAGCTCAACTGATCAAAGTTTAAGCCCGGCAGCATCGTATACTGCTTACAGGGAAAATGGCGACATTTACATAAATACAACGGGCTTTAAATTTACAATAAGCCCTGAAAATGTTACCTGCTCTGGCTCTTATGGCTCAGAGAGAATGCAGCTTTGCGAGCAGCTCTTTATATTAAACAACAAGCAGTTGGCGATAAGCATATCATCATCAGCAATAAGCAAGCAAATGCCAGGCAGTGCATCGGATCAAAAAATAGAAATGTTGCAAGGTGAATGGGTCAACACAACAAATGAAACCAATGAAAACCTGACATACTTGAGATATATACAAAAATGGACAGCGCTAAATTCAACATTGAATCTGGGCGTCGCTGAGCATAATTTCAAGCTGTCTTATTTTGTGCCTTACAACACAGCCGGAAAATGGAACAGCACATTAAACATAGTATCACAATATCTCATAGACCCAAACTGGGATACGAGCAATACAACAGACTGGAGCAAGGGAGTTTACAACAATACTCTCTTGAATCAGAGCACAGGAGCATTAGGCTTGCATTACAACAATGGAACTTATGATGACTTCTGGAACTTGTATAAAAACAATATCATAATGTGGCTCCGCTTTGACAACCAGACTAATTTGGGCGAGAATTCAACTGTTGTTTATGACCAAGTCTGGGGGCTGACAAGCAACATAACAATAGGCAATTCAACAGATGAAAGCTCAAGGGTTAATTTTACAACATCTTCTAAAATAGGATTAAATGCAGTAACATCTGGTGGAAAACTTGATAAGCAGTTTGTTTATGTTGACAGCAATTCTACAAATGCAGCAAGGTATGCAAGCCATACAAATTACACAATAATGTTCTGGGTTTATGTAAAGGGCGCAGATGCCTCTGGCTTTCCAAATATCTGGAGCAATAGGAATAATCGCGATATATGGCTAAGATTAGCAAGTGATGGTGGTGTTGGTTACCAGCTTCAAGCTTACGTTGACCCGTCTGGAACAGGCTTGGCATCTTTATACAGGGCAGATAGCGCCACTCATTTAAAAAGAGATAAATGGTATCATATTGCCTTTAGTTATGGAAACGGCGACAATAGCTCAGCAAAGATATATCAGGATGGAACCGAGATATCAACAGCTGCTTGGGATTCTGGCTCTGTTTTTAGCCCAAATGCAACAAGCACCAATTGGCTTGGCTCTTTCATGTTTACAGAGCAGCCAGGCACAAATAACAGGCCTGCAAACATGACAATAGATGACTTCATAATGTTAAACAGCTCAAGCAATTCGGCAGCTGTCGTGGCAAAATATTATGCGCTTACAAAAGACAAGTATCCTCTAACAGGAACTTATGAAAGCGAGATTTTAACCAACGATAATTCAAGCAGGTGGGATAACAT
>CAZBFA010000122.1:0-2820 GCA_964491045.1 Candidatus Woesearchaeota archaeon | reverse complement strand
GCTTATTGGATAGCAAGCGCCTGCGACAAGATAATAGCTGATGAAACAAGCATTGTCGGCAGCATAGGCGTGAGAATGGATTACATGCAGTTTAAGGGCCTGATGGACAAGCTCGGGGTAAAACACGAAGCCATTACTGCAGGAAAAAACAAGATGATGGGCAATCCATATGGCGAGCTTAAACCAGAAGAGCGCAAGATTCTGGAAGCCATGATAAATGAAACATATGATCTTTTTGTAAATTCTGTTGCTGAAAACAGGAGTCTGCCTGTGGAATATGTAAAAGAGCTTGCAACTGGCCAGATATATACTGGAAAGCAAGCAATTGAAAACAAGCTTGTTGATGAGCTCGGAAACAGAAAAAATGTGATCAAAAACCTTGAAGAAAATTTAAATGCCCCATTTGTTATTGAACTGTACTACAGGGCGCAGCCAGCATCGATATTTGGCGGGCTGATTTCTACATTCGGAGAAGCTGTTGGAAGAGGCATAGCAAGCAAGATTGAAGAAAATGCTGAGCTCAAGCAAGAATACAAATTTTAGCTAATTTTATTTGAGCAGCGTTTTCGGAGCCATTGAAGATGTTAGTTCAACTTTCATTATCTTGTCATCGTTCAATCTTGGAACACCACGACCATCCCTGTTTGATGTTGTGATGTATAAGTATCCGTCATGAAAAACAACATCCCTCATTCTCCCAAAATTGCTAAGCTTTTCAGTTTCATAAATTACTTTGCTGTTGTTAATTTCAATTCTTCTTAACTGTGCCCCTCTCAAGCCAGCAACATACAAAACACCATTATCATCAAATGCAATGCCTGACGGAGCAAGAGTAAATTCAGAATAGCATCTTATTGGATTTTCATAGTCTTCTGAAATAACATCACATTCAACATTGGGCCATCCGTAATTTTGCCCTGGCCTTATTATATTTATCTCGTCATTCCTGTCAGGGCCATGTTCAGATGCATACAATTCATTTGTTTCTGGATGCCACGCCAGTCCCTGCGGGTTCCTATGGCCATAAGAGTAAACATAATTGCCAAATGGATTGTCTTCTGGAACAGTTCCGTCCTTGCTCATCCTCAATATCTTCCCAGCCAAGGAATCAATGTCTTGCGCTGAAGAAGGCGTGGTTGCATCTCCGGTTGTGATATACAATTTCCCATCAGGCCCAAACTTCAATCTTCCGCCATCATGAAATCTTGCAGAGGGGATATTGTCAAGAAGCACCAATTCATTTCTTAAGACCTGCTCTTTTGTATCCAACAAAAATCTTGAAACCCTGTTCATTTTTTTATGTGTGTAGTAAACATAAATGTAATTGTTCTTTTCAAATTCGGGGTCAACAGCAATTCCAAGCAAGCCAGACTCGCTTTCTTCATTGACGCCCATCTTGCCAACAACGACCTTGCCATCAGCGCCATTAAATGTGCTGATAATGCCGGGCCTTTCTGTGAATATAATTGTTCCATCCGGTAGAAAATCAATGGCCCATGGCGTATCCAGATCCTTAACAAGTTGTTCAGTGTTAATTTGCTCAATGGCAATACTTGCATCATTAGCCGTGCTTGAAAACAAGCTTTTTAAAAAAGAAAGAAAAAGGATAACAGCAAGAGCCAACAGCACAACAACAAATATGATGATCAAAACATTGCGCAGCTTCATCTTATCTTGGCTTTTCAAAGCCCCATTTGCCCAGTGCGCTTTTCAGTTCCTTATGAGTTTTTGCGTATTCTGTTAAATTGGCATTGCTTAAAGATGCATCAATTGCCTGCCTTAATGCAATTGCCCCATATTTTGTTCCATTTGGATGGCCATGTATGCCGCCGCCAAGCTGCAAGACACAATCAGAGCCAAGAATATTCATGATGTAAGGCACCAGGCCAGGATGCAAGCCCCCTGAAGAAACAGGTATAACATCTTTCATGCCATGCCATTTTTGGCTTAAATTCAGCTTGCTTTCATTCATGTTTTGATTGGCTATGCCATCCTTTAGCATTAAAACATCACTCTTGCCGCCAACAAGCTTTCCAACCACTGTTCCTATGTGCAAGTTGTCACCGCCAATCAGCCTGGTTATTTTGGCAAGTGTCAGCATTGAAATTCCATGTTTTGGATTCCTGTCAAATGCTGCATGCATAGCTCGATGAACATGTATTGCTAATTTATAGTCATGGCAAAAATCACTCAGTGTTTGGAATCCAGCATAGCCAGCTGTCAAGAAATCAATCATTACATATTCCCCGCCAAGGCCAGCAACATGCTTGGCTCTTTTTATCATCTCATTTGTTTCAGCAGTTACATTGATGAAATAGCTTTTTCTTTCCCCGGTTGTTTTCTCAATCTTGTCCCTTAACTTAAAGCATAAATCTGCTCTTTTGTAAAACTTATTAAAATTTTGATCTGTCAGATTTTCATCATCTTTTAGGAAATCAATCCCGCCAGTCCATGCATCCCTTGCAACATTCAAATGTTCAGCTGTTGTCATGCCTACTTTTGGCTTTGGTACAGTGCATGTCAGCGGCCTCTTTGGAACTGCCATGAATTTTCTTGCCCCTTTTATGCCAAAAATCGGCCCCTTAAATGATTTGATGTATTTTTCAGGGAATGAAATGTCCAGTAATTTTAGATTATCAACAGCCTTCATGCCGAATATGTTTCCAGCAACAGAGCTCATCAATTGAGGTACGCTGCCAAGCTCAAACAATTCAATAGGATATGCGATCTTAACGTAGTCCCCATTGATTTCAAAGGCTCTTGCCCGAATCTTTCTTATGTGCTCTTTTAATGTGCTTAATTCTGTCCACGTGCCATTTG
>CAZBFA010000121.1:0-2906 GCA_964491045.1 Candidatus Woesearchaeota archaeon | reverse complement strand
AAAGCATTTGCAGAAAACTCTCTCATCAGAATCTATTTGGCCTTGGCTGTTGCAGAAATACTCGACAAGCGCG
Organism: Candidatus Woesearchaeota archaeon; assembly: GCA_964491045.1. Lineage (GTDB taxonomy): Archaea > Nanobdellota > Nanobdellia > SCGC-AAA011-G17 > JACPNG01 > CAZBFA01. The sequence goes on along the minus strand of CAZBFA010000121.1, from coordinate 2,833 downwards.
TCAGCGCCAGTGTCTGCTGTGTAGCAATAATCTGTCTTTGCATTGCCGGATTCATCGCTCGCAGTTCCTTTTATATTGTATCTTCTGCCCTTGTCAGAATCAGTGCATTTTACTGGTTGAATGCTGATGCCGCATTTGAATTCTATCTTTTCGTCTTTCCTGTCAAATACAGTGTATGCAGCATCTTTTCCGCATGTGCTTCCCCATCTTAATTGTTCATTCATTCTGCCGGTTACCTTAATGCTGCATTTCTTGACGCCGCTGCAAGAGCCTTTGCTTGATGAGCATGTTTGCTTTTTTGTGCTTTCAACAAACAAGCAGGCAACAGTTTCTTCAGTTGAACAGGGCGGATTTATGCATAATATCGGGTCATCTTTAAGGATGATCACTTTTTTCACAGCAGCCCCGCTTAGGCTGGAGTTGTCAGCATTAAATGAGATAAAAGCCAGAGCAGCCAGAAGCAATATTGCAAGGCTGACAAATAATGCATTTTTCCTGTTGCTTTCCATGCATATGTTTTGGCATTGCTAATTTAAATATTCTTTTTTTAACTATTGAGTTGTTATTTTTGCATGAAAAAACTGCATAAGTCAGTAATGCATCTTGTATCTGAGAATTGCTGCCACCCCTCCAAGTCCGTCAAGTTTTTTTCCAGCTTCATGCTCGCTTGATATTATGTTTACAGTTCCATTTGCATTTTCAACAGCAGACATCAGCTCATCAATCTCACTGTATCTGTTTTCTTCCCTGAATTTATGTATTGCATTGTCTGTTACAAGCAGGTCTTTTACAGCCCCGGCTGCAGCAGCCTCATGAACATATTTGAAGCTGTAAGCTGCCAGATTATCCTTTGCTATTTCTTTCAATGTCTCCTCAACAAGGCTGGTTTCCTTCACAATTCTTTCTTCTTTCAAAATCTTTTTTACTTCATCCCTGTTTATTATTTCATCAATTCCTTTTCTTCCAATATGGTAGCACGTTGCTGTTATTATTTTGCCGGCCAGTTCTTTTTCTTTGAGCTCTTTCAGCAATTCTTCTTTCCAGAATGCAGATGATGCAAGTATTATATTTTTGGCATCATACCTTTCTGCATATTCTTTTATTTGTTTTATCACATCAATGTAAAATGTATTCTTTGCATCGTTTTTCAATGTCTTTTTTTCAACATCGCCATACACATCGGTTAAATATTCATAGCCGTGTTTTTTCAATAATGCAAAGCTTGCCTGGTCTCTGTCCATTGCAATGACCAGTATGCTCGGCATTTTCATGCAAGAATCCTTTATCTTGTCAATTTGAAATTTCAGCCATCTTGGCTTTTTTATTGTGGCAATAGAATTTATTTCAAGCGTTATTGTGTGATGTGAGCCTTTTTTTACATCCTCAATGTCATTTATTATCTTTCCAGAAATCCTTATGCTGTTTTCAGTAACCTCGGTTTTTTCAACATCAATCTCAAGCGTTATGGGTTTTTTTACTATGTTTTGAGACCTTTCATCAGATGAGCCAATTTTTATCTTCCTGAATGTCCTTGCCTTTACCAAGTCATTCTTGTCAATCACATGGCTTAGATACCAGAAATCCTCTGGATTAGTCACTTCAACAACGCATTCATTGTGCTTTAAGTCTGCTTTTATTACTCTCATAACGAGATAGCAAATTTTATATATTAATATACTTTATTAATGCCTATCATGAAATACAAAAAAGGTGGTACTGAGCCAGCTGCAGACATAGCGGCCTTAATATTGCTGATACTTCTTTCAACAGTGATCTATATAATATTGATACCCCCAGCAGAGCGAGAAGCCTTGCTGGGCCCTGGCAATGAAACAGAAGACAAGGGAACAGGTGGCATGGGCATTGAAGAAACATTGTTGTCTGCATCTCCTGGTCAGGTTCATCCATTCAAGAAAGGTACAATAAGGAAGGAAATAACTCCTGTTTCATTGTTCACAAAAACAGAAGACAAGCTTGTCAATCTGGCTTCTTCATTGACAGTTTCAAAAAGCCCATTTTCAGAGCAGGTCAGGCAGCTTTCTTTCAGAGTTGATGACATCAACAACCTTGACTCAGCAAAGCTGTTCTTGTTCATCAAGGATTCAAGCGGTGAAATATTCATAGAGCTTAATGGCAATGTAATCTATGAGGGAGTCTTGCAATCCGGCAATGTCCCAATCGTGCTGCCAACAAGCAGCCTGAAAGCAAATAACATCTTAAGATTTGGTACAAAAAATCTGTTCTGGAGCAAGTATGATTTAAGCGACATTTACATAAAAGCCAGTTATCTTTATGAGAATACCCAGGTAAGAAGAACATTTGAAATAAGTTCAAGAGAAAAATCAAACATAGAAAAGGCAAGGTTTGAATATTACATCAACTGCCTTGGCAAGGAGCAGGGAATACTTTCTGTAATCCTTAATAACAAGCTTGTAACTGATGATTATGTTGTGTGCGGCATAGGAAAAAGAACCCTTGACATAAGCTTAAGCAGCCTGAATGTCGGAACAAACATAATTGAATTCAGGGTTGACAAAGGCAGCTATGATATAGAGGCATTGGAGTTAGTAATGGATGTTGGGGAAAAAGTGTTTCCGGCATACAACTTTGAGATAACAAATGAAGTATACAAGAAAGTCTTCAATTCCTGCTTTGTTGATTGTGAGTCTGATTGCAGATCTGATTGTGATTCTGATGCATCTTGCTACAATACTTGCATTTCAGACTGCACAGACACGTGTGATCGCTCAAATGTCATACTTGAAATGACCTTCGCCAGCGATGAAAGAAAACGGGCAGCCATAACAATAAATGAGTTCGAAATAAACATGAA
>CAZBFA010000120.1:0-2954 GCA_964491045.1 Candidatus Woesearchaeota archaeon | reverse complement strand
CCGCCAATCATCCTGAATCCAGAGCCGCATGACATTGTTTTAGACATGTGCGCAAGCCCTGGAAGCAAAACAACGCAGATGGCAGCGATGATGGAAAATAAGGGGATAATAGTGGCAAATGACAACAAGCCAGCAAAGATAAATATATTAAATTTCAACCTTGAAAAATGCGGGATTATGAACACAGCTGTGACAAGGCAAAATGGCTGGAAATTCCACAAGCCAATTTTTGACAAGGTTCTTGTTGATGCTCCTTGCTCAGGCATTGGAGCCATAAGAAAATCACTTGAAACATTAAAGATATACAATCCCAACATCACGAATAAATTAGCCAACGTGCAAAAAAAGCTTATCACTGCAGGCTTTAATTCATTAAAAGAAAACGGCAATTTGGTGTATTCAACATGCACCCTTGAGCCAGAAGAGAATGAATTAGTTGTTGATTACTTGTTGAATAAATTCAGCAATGCAAAACTTGAGGAAATCAAATTAGCTATAAACAAGTCAATGCCAATGTTAGAATACAAAAATAAAACTTTAAACAAGGAAATCAAGAAATGCCTAAGAATCTGGCCCCAAGACAATGATACAGAAGGCTTTTTCGTTGCCAAGATAAAAAAATTATGAACCAAAGCCATTATAAATTGCTTATGCTCTAGAACCTTATGGACTTTTTGAAGGAAATAATCAATAGCATAACGCCAACAAAAGAAGAATATGCAGAGCTTGAAGAGATATTCTCAAAGGTAAAAAGCAAGATTAAAATAAAGGATGCAACAGCCGAGCTTGGCGGTTCTGGAAAAAAAAACACTTGGCTGCATAGCAACCATGACATTGACATTTACATAAAATTCAGCCATAAAACATATCATGACAGGGACATCTCAGATATACTAAAAAAAGAGCTGAAAAAGCATTTTAAGATTTCAATATTACACGGCTCCCGTGACTATTTTCAGGCAATAATCAGCAATTACACCATTGAAATAATCCCGATAATTGACATAAAAAAGGCAGAAGAAGCATTGAACATAACTGACATAAGCCCATTGCACTGCAGGTATGTGATGAAGCATGACAAGAATGAAGATATAAGATTGGCCAAGGCATTTTGCAGAGCCAACAACTGCTATGGCGCCGAGTCTTACATTGGCGGCTTTTCCGGGTATGCAATAGAGATATTAACAATACATTATGGCAGCTTCATGAGCCTTATCAAGAATGTTTCAAAATGGAAAGACAAAACTGCAATAGGAAATAGAAAAGACATAGAAAAATTAAACCTGTCAAAAAAGCTTGGGCCTTTGATATTAATGGACCCGGTTGACAAGAATAGGAATGCGGCAGCTGCAGTATCAACAGAAAAATACCTGCAATTCATAAAGGTCTGCCATGATTTCCTGAAAAAGCCATCAAAATCCCTCTTCATTGAAAAGAAGTTTGATGAAAGTTTATTCTTGAAAAAACATGCATCAAAAAAAATCGTTGTAATGGAAGCAGAGCCGTTTGATGGCAAGAAAGATGTTATTGGCGCAAAAATCCTAAAATGCTTCAATTACTTGAAGACGCAGTTTAAGCTTAACAATTTTAAAATGTTGCATGCAGAATGGCACTGGAGCGATGAAGCATTGTTTTACTTTGTTTTTGATTCCAAAGAACTTAGCAAAGAAATAAAGCATTACGGCCCGCCGGCAAAAGAAGTTGAAAGCTCTGTTGCTTTTATTAAAAAATATGGAGAAAAGAATGTCAGGAAAGAAGGCAATAAACTGTATGTAATGCTAAAGAGGCAATTTACAAAGCCGGAAGATTATACCGAGTACTTAGTCAAAAAAGATAAAACAATCCACGGCTATGTCAAAAGCCTGAAAATCAAAAGATTAGCCCAATAACTTAATCTCTATAGAAACTTCTTCGGGCAGCGGAACTCTCATTACTAATCTTAATGCCCTTTCATCGACAGGCAGGTCTATCAGCCTCTTGTGTATTCTCATCTCAAAATTGTCAAAGCTTGCCTTTCCATTGCCGCAGGGGCTTTTTCTGGTTGTTATCTTTAATTTTTTTGTTGGCAGCGGCACGGGCCCATGAACCTTGACCTTTGTTTTCTTTGCTATGTCAACTATAGAGCTGCATACCTCATTAAGCTTGCCAATGTTTGGCGATACCAAGTTTATTCTTGCCTTTTGCATGCTTTAACCCATAAAAAGACTGTTTATAAACATTTTCTTTGATGGCCCCAAGTAAAATTTACTCGCAGATTGCTTTTTCCAAAGCAAGTGTAGCCTTTAATATCCGTAAAGCTCGGCCACCAGGAGAAGAAAAATCAATTTTTTCATTTCTCTTGATTACATTTGAATACAATTTTTCTGCTGATAATACTACTGGGTGCCTGCCAGAAACGCCATGTTCTTTTAATATTGCACATGTTCGGTAATATACTGCGCTAGCGACATACTCCACTAGATCAGCATCTAAAGATGATTTTGCTTCAAGCTGTTTGGCTTTTTCCAGTATTTCTTCGATAGGCAGTTCATAGACCATTTTTAATTACTTACCATACTATTTTTTATCTACTCTTTTTAAAAAAACAAAAAAGTGAAGATTGTTTTTTGATGAAACTTTTATTTCTTCACGTAGTCAATGCATATGCCTGTTGCAACAGTTGAACCAGCATCCCTTATAGCAAACCTTGCCATATGAGGAATGTCCTTCTGCTTCTCTATTGCTAATGGCTTTGTCGGCTTGACCTTTATGATTGCAACATCGCCGTTCTTCAAGAAGTCTGGCTTCTCTTGCGATGCCTGGCCAGTTGCAGGATCAATCTTCTTTTCAATTGCAATAACCTGGCATGCAACCTGCGCTGTGTGTATGTGGAATACTGGCGTATAGCCAACAGTCACAACAGTTGGATGGTTCAATACAATTATCTGGGCTGTAAATTCCTTTACAACATTAGG
>CAZBFA010000119.1:0-2956 GCA_964491045.1 Candidatus Woesearchaeota archaeon | reverse complement strand
GAATTAGTATGTATGAATTAGATATCAAACCAGAAGCTGACAATATATTCAGAAAATTAGCCAAAAAGAATAAAAAGCAGCTTGAGATTATCTATAAAAAACTTCAAGAGATTCAATCAAATCCTGAGCATATATACAAATTCTTAACAAAACCTTTACAAACCTTTACAAACCTTTACAAACCTTTACAAACCTTTAATAGGGTTCATATAGGCACTCACTTTGTTTTGATATTCAAAATAGACCATAGTAATAAAGTTGTAGATGTATACTGTTTTGATCATCATGATAACATCTACAAATGGCGGCCAAAAAGTGGGATGTAAATTTTATTTTTTATGAGCAGTTTTCGCACTTGTTTATGCTTTTTGCCACGAAGTAAATTGAAGCCATAAGCAGTAATATTGTCAAGACTCTCAGCTCAAGCCCCTTGAAAGGCATGAAAAATAAAGCAAGGGGCATGCCGAGCAGCCCAAACAAGTATGCACCGCACATTGGGCAGCCTGCTGAAAACAAGCCGCCAATAAAGCTTGTAAATCCTAATGCGCCTGCTGTTTTGCTCTTTGCTTTTAATCTTATTTTGTAAACAAAAACAGAAATATAAATGCCAAACAATACTGCTATTAGAACGAGTGAAAAAAAGCTTATTACTGTATATGAAAGCCCGTTCATCATGACAAAAATCCCAATTTTATGGTCTGTTGTTGTTGCAAGCGTCAAAGAAGAAAGAATAAAGAAAAGCAGAATAGATAAAATCAAAAATATGGCAAGGTAGCTTTTCCTTTCAAGAACTGTTTCAATCAAATGCCAGGTTTCTTGAAGCTTGCTTCTTATTGTCTCGTGCCATGCCATTGTAAAATCTATTTTGTTTCCTGCTTTACTACCTCATTTTTGACAAGGTCTTTGTATGGCTCTCCAGCTATCTCAACATTCCTGAAGACGTATGCAGAGTCGCTTTCTACAGTCCCAACACTTTTCCATGCGCTGACAAGGCCCGCATATGCGCTAACATCACCGGCAAGTATTATTGTCGGCGCTTTCTTTATTGAGTATTTTTCAATAAGCGATTTAGCTGCCTCATCTGAAACATCAAGTTCTTTTTTGCTGTTTATTGCCACACCAAACCTTTCAATTATCGGCTCATGGAATGTTTTTGGATCATAGCATTCAGTGCATGACTTGTCTGTTACATATATCAAGTCAACCAAGCCAACAACTTTATTGGTTGTCAAATTAAGATAAGGGGGCATTGTGCTTCTTGCAATATAGCTGCCATCGCTTTCAACAGTTCCTATGCTCTTCCAGTTTGCTGCAATATTTTCATATGCAGAGATGTCCTTTGACAATATCATCGCTGGCAGGGACCTGATTGAATATTGTTCAATTAGGCTCTTTGCTTCTGCCTCGCTTATTTCAAGTGTGCTTTCTGCTGTTACTTTGATGCCGGCATCTTTTATTAGTTTGAGCATGTTGGCCATGTCAGGGCATTTCTCACATGCAGAATCCTTTATTATTGTTGATGAAACCCTCCCAACAATGTTGTTTAATGCCAAATCAACATAAGGCGGCTTTATTTCTGAAAATATCAGAGCATCATCTCTTGCTTCAAATCCGTTCAATTTCGCCTTTGCAGTTTCTCCAGTTAAGATGATGGCAGGAACCTTTTTTAGGTTGTATTTCTTGATCAGTTCTTTTGCCTCTGATGAGATTGAGTATAATGCATCTTCTTTGGTTATGTTGATATTATTGCTTTTTATGCGGTTTACAACTGAATTGATGCTGAAGCAGTCCTTGCAGTTTTGGTCTTCTATTGTTGTCAATTGCAATATTGCGGGTCTTGCAGCTTCTTCAGCTTCTGCAATCCTGCTTTTTATCATTGAATTGATAGACACTGTCTGGTAAAGGCCATATAGAAGAATTACAATTAATGCCACCCCAATAATCTTGTATATCAACATGTATGTTTTTTTTGTCAATCCCATTTTTTAGCTCCTTGTGTTTAAAAAATAAAAATTGGCTGTTTTTAACAGCCGCCAACCATTCCAGCAGATGATAAGTCCTGTATACTTGGCGCAGTATCTTGCGTGTTGGTTGTTTGCGTTGCTTGCACGCCTGATTTTACATTGACATCCCCGCCAGACACTTTTTCTTTAAGCCCGCTAAGCTGGAATGCCTGCACTACTGCAATAACTAATAGCACAGCCAATACCACTGCAACAATTGTCGCTTGTTTCATTTTTCCTCCTTCATCTTTTTTAACAGCCGCCAACCATTCCACCGCCGGTTGTACCGTCTGCAGTGATGGCAGCGCCCTTTTCAACATCCCTATACTTGTTCGATGCCAAATTTATGTAATTCAGCTCAATGCCCTTTTCTTTTAGAACCAATGCCTTCTTAGTGAGCATGCCTGGGAAGAATAGTGTTTTCCACTTGCCAAGCTCTTCCAAAATCTGGTCATTGGTATATTCAGAGCCGTGATTCTTTATCAAATATTTTGCTAATCCTCTCATTGCAGCAGAATGCGCGCAGCCGCACGCTGCCTGGCCATTGCTGAATGTTATGGCTTCTGCGCCGCAGCAATATTCACAGCTTATCTGGCTTGTTACGGCAATATACTTCTGCAGGTCATCACCTGTTAATGTTATTTGGTTGTCAAAAACAGATATCTTTCTTATTGCAGCATCGGCCTTTCTTGCATCTGCTGGTGAAACATCATCATAGCTTACGCCAAGCTCTTGCCCATAAACAGACGGAATGCCTTTTGGTATTACGTTTGCAGCATCCTTAATCCCAGTCGAAGAGCTGCCAGATCCATCATAAATCCCGCTAAGCTGGAACTGAGTAAATATCATGGTTAAGGCCAGCAAAACTATAAGAATAATGATTGGCTTTGTAATTATCTCTTCGCTTTCATGCACTGTTCCCTGCTTGTCTAGATTATGTTCGACACGCGCAC
>CAZBFA010000118.1:0-3033 GCA_964491045.1 Candidatus Woesearchaeota archaeon | reverse complement strand
ATGGAGCTTGCAAAAAAATTCAGCAAGGTTAAAGGCAATCTTGATATATATTATGTTTTTACAGTCCAGGAAGAGATTGGAAGGTATGGTGGCATGTACGGAGCCAAAACATCCACATACACAATAGCGCCGGACTGGGGTCTTGCCATTGATGTGACAAATGCAAAAGACGCAAGCGCATCGGGCACCTGCCTGATTGGCAATGGGCCCGTCATTACCATAAAAGATGCTGAAATCCTTGGCAACAAAATTTTAAATGAATGGCTTAAAAAATTAGCAAAAGCCAACAATATACCATTGCAGCCAGAAGTGGAGGATGTAGGCACAACAGATGCAACAAACATCATGCTCAGCCGCGGAGGAATTCCTGCATCTGTCCTTGCTGTGGCTGTAAGAAATATACACAGCACAGTTGGCATAGCCAATATAGACGACATCGAGCATGCAATAAACCTTCTCTTCAGGCTCCTGTCAAAACCGCCGAGGATATAAGTTTAAATCTTTTCAAAGAAATCTATAAGCAGCCTGAGCCCAAAGCCGGTTCCGCCCTTTGTCATATAATTGAAGTCAGCATCCCCAAGGTAAGCTGTCCCGGCTATATCCAAATGCACCCAAGGGGTTTTGCCAACAAAATTTTTCAAGAACAATCCGCCAACAATCGTTCCGGCAACGCCTAATTTTGGCGAGTTTATCATGTCTGCTATGCTGCTTTTCAGCAGGTCTTTATAATCATCCGGCAAAGGCATTTCCCATATCTGCTCGCCGGTTTCCCTGCTTGACTGCTTCAATTTGCTTGCATATTCTTCATTGTTTGCCATCATCCCTGCAATATAACTGCCTAATGCAACAATGCACGCCCCGGTCAATGTGGCCAAGTCAACAATTGCCTTTGGCTTTATCCTGTCAGCAGCATAAGACAATGAATCAGCAAGTATAAGCCTGCCTTCTGCATCGGTGTTTGTTATCTCAACAGTCTTTTTATTGTAGGCAGTAAAAACATCCCCTGGCTTGTAAGCAGCAGAGCCAATCATGTTCTCGCATAAGGGCATTAAAGCAACAAGATTTACTTTTAATTTTAATTCAGATGCCGCCTTCACCAAGGCCAATGCAGTTGCAGCTCCGGCCATGTCATCTTTCATAGTTTCCATGTATCCGGTTGGCTTTAGATTCAGGCCGCCAGAATCAAAAATTATGCCTTTTCCAACAACAGCATACTTTTCATTGGATTTTGAATTTCCATTGTAAGACAGTATTAATAATCTTGGCGGCCTTCTTGAGCCAGAATTGACAGCAAGAATCAAGTTCATGCCAAGCTTCTTCATCTCTTTTTCAGTCAAGATGTTCAGCTTTAATTTGTTCACTCTTGCAATTTTTTTTGTCAGATCTTCAATTGCAACAGAACTTTTGTCCTTGCTGTTCTCATTGACAAGGTTTCTTGCAAATATTACATTCTCGCAGACTATCCTTGCCTTCTCAGCAGCCTTTTTTATCTCTTCAACATTATTCTGCGCTATTAAAGTCAATCCAATTAACTCTGGCAGGACATCTTTTTTCTCGCTCTTGTATTTTGTAAATCCATAAGAGCCAAGCATCATTCCCTCAACAATGCAGCCGGCAATATTTGCAGCTTTGACATTTTCAGCTTTCGGCAGTGAAACAGAATATGCATTTATTTTCAGCGACTTTGCCACCTTGCTCGCAGTTGAATATGCCCTTCTTATCTTTTCCCTGTCAATTTCATTTTTCTTGCCAAGGCCGATGTATATTACAATTTTTGCGGCAAAGCCGTGCTCGGCATACAAAACAAGGCTTTGGCTTGATTCCGCCTCGAAACTCTTGTTTGCAACTGCCGCAGTTAATGATTTTGAAAAAGAAGCATTTTCTCTTTCAACATCTTCTTCAGTCAAAGGAACAACCAGCAGATTATCCTTGACAAATTCCGGCTTTACAGAAACAACATTTATCTTCATTCCATCACCACATCTTTTTTTATTATCAATTGCCTTGGAAAGCGTGTTAGTTTAATAAACTTATTGTTTTTAACCATATTTATATCCTCTATTCTCACCCCATAATTTTTATAATAGCCAGCAGGCTCAATGGCCAATATCATCCCATCGCTTAATCTGCTTTTTCCGTCAACCCTCGGCTTTTCATGCACCTCCAGCCCTATTGAATGGCCGAGCGAATGTATCTGGTTTTTCAGCAATCTTGCATTTTTAACATCATCAACTTTCTTCAGATTGTTCATTACCTCGAGAACTTTATTGTAATTTTCAGCTTCTTTTTTGCTTGGCGCCCCGATGTAAAATGTCCTGGTCATGTCGCTGCAGTAACTTTTGTATTTAACTCCGATATCAATTATGGTAAATCCTTTTAGCTTCTTGCTTGTTGCCTTGTGGTGTATGTCTGTTGAATTCTTTCCAGTCGCAACTATTGTCGGGAATGCTTCTGAAACGTCCATTGATTTCATCTCATTTCTGACAAAGTTGACAATATCCAGCTCTGTCTTTTCAGGGCCCAGGGCATTTTCCACATTTCTGAATATTTCATCCGTGATATGGCATGCCTTCTTTATTATTTTTAATTCATCCCGGGTTTTCTTTGCTCTCATCTCATTCAATGCAGCGCTTATGTCGGCAAAAGTTGATTTTCCAAATTCTTTTTTTAATGTCTTGTAATGATTAACAGTCATGCTGTCCATGTTTATGCCAATTTTTTTATGCCCCCTTGTTTTCATTTTGATTATCGAAACAGCGCTCTTTTTCACAGGGTAAACTGGCTTTATTATTGACTCTATTTTGGCAGTCTTTAGCTCAAGCAGCGAAGCAAGCACAAATGCCTTGTTTTCTTCTACAACCAAAACACCATAGAAATCATTGCATCCATTGAAGTACTTAAAATTGGAGTCATTGTTGAATATCAAGGCAAGCCCTATGCCACTGTTTCTTAAAAAGTCTTGAAGCTTTTTTAGCTTGGCAGGCATAGCAAAACTAATATAAATGAAATATATAAACTTATTTGCATGTTTAA
>CAZBFA010000117.1:0-3052 GCA_964491045.1 Candidatus Woesearchaeota archaeon | reverse complement strand
ATTTTTACCATATTCATTATTTCATGGACATTAAGGTTTATCATGTGGTTCATCTCAACATAGGCATGGCAGAAACAGCCAGGGCAGGCAAGCCTTACTGTTTTTTCAACAGCTTTTTTTATTCCAATCTCTAAAAAGTTTGGCGCATTTATTTTGCCTATCATGCCAAAGCAGGGGTACACTTTGCCATCAACATCAACCCAGATGAAAAGCTCTCCTGCATGGCATTTCAGCTTTGCATATTTTGGATAATGATAGTGGTATTTCAGGCATTCTATTGAGGTGTTTATCCTGTTATTTGGCTTTTTCTTTTCTGCGATCAGTTTTTTTATCACTTCCTTGTATTTTTCCAATGGAGGCATAACATCATTTACGTTTCCAGACAATGGATAAGCAAAAACCGGCTGGAAATGCAGATAAAAATCAAGCTCCTCTGCTTTTTTTAGCATGAAATCAACATGGCCAATATTATATTTTGTCAAAACCACCACATCCCAGACCTTGATGCCATGCTGCCTTGCGATTTTAATGGCCTCGATTATGTTCTTGTAAGCGCCCTTCTTGATTTGCCTGTCATGTACTTCTTCTGGTCCCTGCAGGCTCGGGGCAAGAATGTCTAGATTTCTTAGTTCATTTATTCTTTTCTCGACCAATGATCCATTGGTGACTAATGTTGTTATAAATCCAAGATTATGTGCGTGGTCAATGAGTTTTCCAATGTCTTTTCTCAATAGAGGCTCACCCCCAGTAAAAGCAATCCTTTGAGTTCCTAGCCTTTTCAATCCATTCATCAGCATGAACATTTGTTCTGTTGTAAGTTCCTTCCTGTGCATCTTCCACACTGAGCAGTATGAGCATGAATAATTGCATACATCGCTAACCTGCAAATTTACACTTATGGGTGTTCTTTTTTTGAAGGCATAATACTTTATCAGGGCCTTTGACAGTCCCAGAACATCGGGTTTTTTCATAAATCAAAAGCTCAATAAATAACTATTTAAGCTTTTTTAAATGCCAGAAGCCCATGAAAGTTGTAGTAACAATACCAGCATACAATGAAGGCTTGACCATCAAGAAAGCCATTGACGATATCAATACAGTGATGAAGCCAACAAAATACAATTACAAGGTTATGGTGGTTGATGATGGCTCTCGAGACAACACAGCCGATGTTGCGAAAAAATCCGGAGCAATTGTTTACAGGCATGGGCAAAATTTGGGTCTTGCAGAAACATTCAGGACAGAAATAAGAAAAGCACTGGAGCAAAATCCTGATGTTATAGTTCATTTTGATGCAGACAACCAATATCGGGCATCAGAAATACCAAGGTTGATATCTTATGTTAAAAACGGCTATGATCTTGTTCTTGGCTCGAGGTTCCTTGGAAAAATAGAGTATATGCCTTTATTGAAAAGATTTGGCAATAAGGCATTTTCAAAAGTTATCTCAAGAATTTGCGGCAGAAAAATCACTGATGCACAAACAGGATTTCGAGCATTCACAAAAGAGGTTGCAAAAAATATTGAAATAACTTCAACATACACCTACACTCAGGAACAGTTGGTGAGGGCAATAAAGAAGGGAGAAAGAGTAATAGAGGTGCCGGTTTATTTTGCGAAAAGAGACGGCAAGTCAAGGCTCATGAAAAATCCTTTCCATTATGCGGCAAAGGCAGGCATAAACCTTTTGCGAGTTTACCGTGATTATGAGCCGTTGAAGTTTTTCTGCAGCATTGGCACAATGTCGATGCTGATAGGGATGGTGCTTGGCTTATATTTGCTTTATCTCCATTTTACAACAGGGATTACCGGCCATATCCCCCTTATCGTGCTCACTTCATTGACATTGATGGCAGGCTTGCAGGTCATATTATTTGGTTTTTTGGCAGACATGCTTAAAAAGATTTAAGGAATTTTCTTAAAAATGAACGTGCTGGTAATAACAAATGATATTGTAATCCCGAATAAGGGCGGCGGCGCTCCTAGAAGCATAGCTGTTGCAAGAGCTTTTTCTAAAAGCAACAACGTGATTTTATTGGCTCCAATTGATGTTAGCGAAGAAGAAGCGGCAAGGGTTCTTGGCATAAAAGTAATAAAAATGCGCTATGTTAATAGGAATGACAGGAAAAAAATAATCAAGTATGGCATTTACAACCCCTTTTTATTTATTAAGATACTAAAGATTATTCACAAGCATGACATCAGCTTAGTTTTTTCACATAATACTATCTGCGGTTTTCCTGCGCTGCTCGCTTCAAAATTAACAAGAACAAAAACAGTGCTGGACATAACGGACTTTGTTTCAGAGTTCATAGATAATACATTGAAAAAATCTTGGCATCCATTGAAGATTGTAAAATCCATTGAAGACTTTGCAATAAAACATTCATCCATAGTTATCACAAATACAAATACCATAAGAGATTACCTTGAAAACAAGCACAAGAGAAAAATCTCCATGATATACGATGGCTTTGATCCTGCAATATTTTATCCAAAAAAGATAAAGAAAGAAAAATCATTTGTTATAATAAACCAGGGTGGCATGGATCCGCAGGATGGGCTTGGTATTATTGTCCCTGCTGTGAAATTGCTTGTTAAAAAAATCCCAAATATAAAAGTCTATATGATTGGAGACGGCAAGGTTATTCCAAGGCTGAAGAATAGCATAAAATCAAATAATCTTGAAAAGTATTTCTTTTTTAGCGGCTGGGTTTCGCAAAAAGAAGTTAACAACTACATGAACAAGGCAGATGTTGCCCTTGTGATCCTGCCAGACCTTTTTTCAGGAAAAACAAGGGCAACCTTAAGGATGTTTGAGTACTTTGCATGCAAGAAGCCCGTTGTTGCAGCTGATCTGAGCGCAGTAAAAGAGGTAATAAAGAACAATGAAAATGGCATTATATACAAGCCAGATGACCCTGGCAGCATGGCATCTGCAGTACTGAAATTATACAAAAATCGAAGGCTTTATAATAAGGTAGCAGAGAATGGTTATAAAACTTCAAGCAAGTTTAAATGGCCCGTGCTTGCAGATGAAATAGTCAAGGAG
>CAZBFA010000116.1:0-3081 GCA_964491045.1 Candidatus Woesearchaeota archaeon | reverse complement strand
AAATAAAAATGGAAGAAGAAACAAATGCAAGGGCAATTGGCAGGGATTTGCCAATATCAACAAAGCAAAGCATAGAAATCTGCAATTACATACGCGGAAACAAGCTTGAGCTTGCAAAGAAAAAATTGAACAGCGCAATAAACAAGAAGGCAGCGATACCATTCAAGATATTTACAAAAGACATGGGCCACAAAAGAAACATCGCTGCTGGAAAATATGCAGACAATGCCTGCACCAATATACTGAAGATAGTTGAATCAGCAGAGGCAAATGCAAGAAACAAGGGGATGAGCATTGGCAATCTTGTAATAAAGGCAATAATCGCAAACAAGGCGGCAAGGCCTTACAGGTATGGAAGAAAAAAAAGAGTAAAGATGAAAAGGACTCATGTTGAAGTGATATTATCAGAGGCCAAAAAATGATTGAAAAGAAATTCATCAGGCAAAGGCTGAAGGAAATTGAAGTGCAGAATTATGTGGCATCGCACATATTAAAATCAGGGCACAGCAGAATTGAAATCAAGCATACTCCTTTAGGAGATAAGATAATAATCTATAATGTCAGGCCGGGATTGATCGTTGGCAGAAAAGGGGAAAATATAAGCAGGCTGACTCAGACATTAAAAAATAAGTTTAATCTTGAAAATCCGCAGATAGAAGTTGGCGATGTGAATGTTCCTATGCTTGACGCAAGCGCTGTTGCTGACAGATTAGCTTATTCGCTTGAAAGGTTCGGGCCAAAAAGGTTTAAATTTTTAGGCCATGAGACGCTGAAGCAGATAATTGATGCCGGCGCTCTCGGGGCTGAGATAGTAATAAGCGGCGTTGGCGTTCCTGGAGCAAGGGCAAAAAGCTGGAGATTTTCAGCCAATTACTTGAAAAAGTCAGGGGACATTTCTGCTTCGAAAGTGCTGCGCGCAACAACAGCGGCAAATTTAAGGAGAGGAACTATTGGAATAAAGGTTTCCATATTGCATCCGGATATAATGCTTCCTGACAAGATTACTATAAAAGAGATAAAGCAAGAAGAGCTGGCAGCCATAAAGCCGGAAGAAGCAGCAAAGGAAGAAAAAAAGCCAAAAAGAACAAGAAAGAAAGCAGAGAAGAAGCCAAAAGAGGAGAAGAAAGAGGCTGCTGCAGAAAAGACAATAGAAGAGAAGGTTGAAAAAGCGCAAGAGGAGAAAGATGGCAATAATAAGGAAGAATGAGCTAAAGGTCATGAAAGCAGACGACATGAAAGTAAAAATGATTGAATTAAAGAAAGAATTGATGAAGTTCAATGCTCAGATAGCAATCAAGACAGTGCCTGAAAATGCAGGCAAGATAAGCGAGGTCAAGAGAACCATTGCAAGGATAAATACAAAATTAGCGGAGGCGAACAAGAAGCAATGATAGACATATGTCCAATATGCGGGTTAAACAAAGATCTCTGCGTATGTGAGGCTATTGCCAGAGAAGAGCAGAGGATAAAGATAAAACTTGAAAAAAGAAAATTTGGAAAGATGTCAACGCTTATTGAAGGAATAGATGGCAAGGAAGTTGACCTAAAAGAGCTGACTAAAAGCTTGAAATCAAAGCTTGCCTGCGGAGGGACATTAAAAAATAATATCATAGAGCTGCAGGGGAACCATGCCGAGGTTGTTAAGTCAGAGCTGATAAGGCTTGGTTTCAAAAAGGAAACAATTTCAATTGACAAAAGATAATCAAGGAAAAAATGAAAAAAAATGAACTGCTGAAGCATGAGCTTGTTGGGTTAAATGCAAATGTCATTGATTCAGAAAACAAGGCGCTTGTCGGGCTGAAAGGGAAAATAATCGACGAGACAAGGAACATGCTGACAATAGATTATGATGGCAAGTTAAAGAGGCTGATTAAGAGCCAGATAATATTGCAATTAAATTACAAGGGCCATGCTTATGAAGTCAACGGCAAGCTGCTTGTAAACAGGCCGGAAGATAGGATCAAGAAAATCCGAAGGTTAAGGTGAATTTTCATGAAGAAAAAAACTAAATCAGAAAATCAAATGCAGCAAAAGAAAGAATGCGGTGACAAGCACTGCCCTTTCCATGGAAGCTTCAATGTGCATGGCAGGACATTCACTGGAAGTGTGATAAGGCTGAACATGCAGAAGACTGCAACAATAGAATGGCCAAGGTTCTTGTACCTGACAAAATATGAGAGATATGAAAAGAGAAGGTCAAGGATGAAAGTGCACAAGCCTGACTGCATTGATATTGCTGTCGGCGACATTGTGAAGGTTGCTGAAACAAGGCCGATATCAAAGACAAAAAATTTCGTGATTGTTGAGGTGGAGAAAAAATGAAGGCATTATTGTCAAAGGTCACAAGAGGGCTACAGCCAGAATCAAGAGCTGTTTCGTGCGACAATTCAGGAGCAAAAGAAATAAAGATATTTTCAGTCAAGAGGGGAAAATCAGTAAAGAGAAGAAGAGTCGGGGCAGGCGTTGGCTCATTGGTCATGGGCACTGTGACAAAAGGCAGGCCTGACATGATGAAGCAAGTTGTGCTTGCTGTTGTAGTGAGGCAAAGACGGCCGTACAGAAGGCCAGATGGAACAAGAATAAGCTTTGAAGACAATGCCGTTGTTGTATTAAAAGACGACAAGGGGACATTAAGCGGGACAATGCTCAGGGGGGCGATTGCAAAAGAAGCCTGCTTGAGATGGCCGACGATAGCAAAATTAGCAAAGATAGTTGTTTAAAATGAAAAAATTTTCAAAACACTGGAAGGGAAGCAAGAATCCGAGAAAGCAGAGAAAATATGCAGAGAATCTTCCTTTGCACCTGAGAAAGAAACTGCTTTCATGCAGCCTGAGCAAGGATTTAAGGAAGAAGCACGGCAAGAGAAATCTGCCTGTAAAGAAAGGCGATAAAGTAAAGATAATGGTAGGGCAGTTCAAGGACCTTGCCGGCAAAGTAAACAGAGTTGACCGGACAAGAATAAGAATTTATGTTGACGGGGCAGAGTTTGTAAAGAGAGACGGCACAAAAAGGTTTTATCCAATACATCCTTCAAATGCCCAGATTGTTGAGTTGAATCTTGATGACAAGAAGAGAATGAAG
>CAZBFA010000115.1:0-3091 GCA_964491045.1 Candidatus Woesearchaeota archaeon | reverse complement strand
ATTACGCAAACAAGCTTGCCATTCTTGAACATCTTGAAAAAATAAAAAGGCAGGCCTCCATTTTAGTGCTAAGGGAGATAAGAGACTATAATATTCCATGTGGCGTTGGAATCCTGAGGGAAGTGACTAGAAATGCAATGAACAAAAAGCCGGAAACATTCAATAATTTCAATTCAGCAATGGAAAACATCAAAACAAGGCTGAAATTGCCGGCAAGCCTGTTCTTCAGCAAAAGTTTAATGCTCAAGGAAATGAAAGAGCAGACAACATTGGTGCAATTTCATTAGGCGTGTTTTGCTGTTTGACAAGAACGCTTTTTGGCCGTCTTTCTGGCTTTAACTAGGCCTTTTGCCATGCAAGGCAAGGAGAACTCGCTTATAAAATTAGTGCGAAATAATTTCCAGACACTGTGCAAAACGCATAGAAATCTTTTTAAGCATATATCTCCTATTTAAAAGGATGTCATTGAACAAGAAGATGCATATGGAAGAATTAAATGAGATGCTGAGCGAACTTGCAGTCGGCGATTTTGATGATTACGAGCCGGAATATGATGATAAAAGAAAAAGGCTGTTCATAGCATCATAAGATGGCTGTTCTAAGTTTAATAGAGGTATTTAGGATTGTGATTGTTACCATTGCTCTTGGCTATATATTCTCAAGCATTGCAAAAAGGCCGAGGTCATTGGAAGAATTGCAAAAGGGCTTTAAATTCGAAGAGTTAAAAACTGCAATGATAATTGCAGCGCCTGCTGTAATCTTGCATGAGCTGGGCCATAAATTTGTTGGCATGTTTTTTGGGTTGAAAACAGAATTTTTTGCAAGCTATATTGGCCTTGCAGTCGGCGCCATCTTGAAGGCAGTCGGCTCTCCAATAGTCTTCTTCATCCCTGGATATGTGCAGATCGGCAATGCTACTGCTTTCCAGTCAATGATCACTGCTGCAGCAGGCCCATTCATGAACTTGATGCTTTGGATAATTCCTGGCATGTTTTTAAAGCGCAAGCATTTCAGCCATAAAACACTGCTGGTGCTTTATGCGACAAAAAAAATCAACATGATATTGTTCTTCTTTAACATGATACCACTGCCGCCATTTGACGGCTCAAAAGTGTTATCTGGGCTTCTTGGCTATTTTTGATTTTGGCTTTGATTTTTTCTTGGGTTTTGGCGCCTTTGCTGGCTTTGCAGCTTTCTTTTCAGCCAGCGCGCTAAGTTCCTGCTCCAGGGATGCAATCTCTTTCTTTACCTTCTCAACATCAAGAACAACTTTCTCTTCAGCCAAAACTTTGCCGCATTCAGGGCATTTGAAATCATTTTCCAGCGCCTCATTAAGCCTGAATTTTATGAAATCGCTTTTGCATAAGTAAATAACATCTTCTGCCTTTTGCTCCTCAAGCACCCTTTTCAGGTCTTCGAGCTTCTTTCGCTTCAAGAATGTATGCAAGTTTTTTGCCTGCCTCTCATCAAAAGTCCAATAGTAAATGTACCAGCCCTTTGTCTTGTCCTTTTTTCTTGTAAAACTAACTAGATTGTGCTCACTCATCCTGTAAAGGACATTCCTTATCTGGTTTATGTTCTGGTTAAGCTTTTCTGCTATCTTGAATTCAGAAACGTTCTTTTTCCCCCATATTGACCTTAGAATTACTAATGCATCCTTGCCCACAACATTTGCGACCAAATCATCTATCTCTTTTGGGGTTAGCTTCATTTTTTCGATTCTAAACAAGCATATGTCCATTTAAATACATTTTTGTTTATTTTAACCATTATAGAATGATACAAAATATTTAATAAGGTGCTACTCAATAGTTGCTTATATGAGTTTGTTCTCAAGAAAAAAAGATCCTGAAAAAAAAGAGCAGGCAAGGTTTCCGCAGTTTCATGAAGAATTCCCTAAGTACGAAAGCGCAATATCACAAGAAGATATAAGCGCAATAAAAGAGGCCGTAAAGCCTGAAGAAAGGCCCCCGATGCCGATGAAAAAAATGACTTTATCTTCAATGCCATTAAGGGAAAGGCCGGTTGAAGAAGAGCCAAAGCCATATGTGCCAAAAGCAGCAGATTATGGCATTCCCCATATAGAAGAGCAATTAATCATGCCAGAATCAGACCTGCACAAGCAGGACAAGAATTTATTCATAAAAATAGAAAGATACAAGGATGCTGTTGAAAAGGTTGACAACATCAAGTCCCAATTTGAAGAGATAAGCCATGTGATGGACAAGCTTAATGAGCTTAAAACAGAAGAAGACAATGAAATAGCACAGTGCCACAGCCAATTGACAGCGATAAAAGAAAGCCTTGACAGCGTTGACAGAATTCTGTTCGGAAAATGAATGAAAATCTTCATGTAAGCATAGAAAATCCTGTTGAGCAGAGAAAAAAATTGCTAAGGCTCAACATGGACATGATAAGTGTGATGCAGCGGCTTGAAAAAATCAAAAGGATAAAAGCAAAAAAAGCAGTCCAGCTGAACAGGCTTAAAATGCTTACAAAAAGAATTTCTCGGGATGTTGCTGAATTCAGGAACGAACTGCCGAGCGGGGAAGAGCCAAAATTCCTGAAAACCGGGGCAAAAATGCAAAAGCTCCTAAAAAAGTCAGCAAGGGAAATAAAAGCAGTTGAAAAGCCGGAAAAAAAAGAAATTGACACCGACAGATTATCCATAGAATTAAGAAAGCTAAAAGAGAAGATTGAAGCGCTATAATGCAGCCAATAGAACATTTATCAATTATGGTTGATATTATCCAAATATGGATAATCCAAAAGTTTGCTTGAATATTTTTTATATAATCTCCCTCCCACAAACTTTGTTGCAAAAGAATCATTGTTATTGATTATATAAAAAAGACCTTAAGCTTGCTAAAAGACTCTTGCTCATTAATAACATAGATAAGTGATAACGCAACTTTTATAAAATCCAGTTCTTGGTATCTTGCCATGATAAAGGCGCGAGAGGAATTAATAAAAAAATACTTGGATTTCTTCAAGAGCAAAGGCCATTCAATAATAAGCTCTGCCTCGCTCATACCCGAAAATGATCCATCAGTATTGTTCACGACTGCAGGCATGCATCCATTGGTTCCAT
>CAZBFA010000114.1:0-3093 GCA_964491045.1 Candidatus Woesearchaeota archaeon | reverse complement strand
GCTGGCCGGTGCATTCTATAGGGCAATTATGGAGAGAGGAATGGAAAAGGCTTTATCCTAATGCCGAAGTTCCTTTCGAAGAATACTGGAGAAATACTTCGCTGGAAGACAATAAAGAGATAAACAAGGTAGCAAGGAAGATATTTGAAAAAGGCAATGTCATAGGTGATACAAGGTATTCTGTTTACTGCAAGGACCTCCCATCCTTGCTTGTTTTTGTCACAGCAGACCTCGATGTAAGAGCAAAAAGAGGCCTGAATACAGATAGGTATAAGGGAAAAACAGCTGATGAAGTCAGGCAGACATTGATAACAAGAGAGAGGGATGAGCTAAAAATGGGCTCTTATATCTTCGGGATTGACTACAGAAGCCCGGAGCATTATCATTTAACCCTTAATTCCGGGATGCTGGCCGTGGATGAAGAGGTTTCTATCGTAACAAACATCCTGCACTAGCTTCGTTATGCTGGAATATCGCCCTTTAAAAGTTAAAACATAATTTTATTAAGAATTTTTCATTAATAAAAACAGCAATATGGCACCCGCAGCATCGCAAAAACTGAACATTGACATAAGAAAACTAAAAGAGGAGCAGCTCAAGCTAGCAAAAAAAGTGATTATAAAGGATGTTGCATTTGAGATAAACAAAATTGGCGGGTGCGACCAAACTTACATGGATGGAAAGATAATCTGTGTCATAACTGTTCTTAGCTATCCTGACTTGAAGCTTGTTGAAAAAAAATATACCCTCAAAGATGCTGAACTGCCTTACATGGAAGGCTATTTGTTCTATGGCGAGGGGCCAGTGATAATTGAAACATACAACAAACTGGAAAACAAGCCGGATTTATTGATGGTTGACGGCTCTGGCATACTGCACCCAAGAAAAATTGGCATAGCTTCGCAGTTAGGTTTGGTTTTGGATGTGCCTACATTAGGCGTGACGAAAAACATGCTGTGCGGAGAGCTGCAGGGAGATAAGGTGTTGCTAAATGATGAAATAAGAGGCCAATTAGTTGTGACAAAGCAGGGCGGGAACCCAATATTTGTAAGCCCTGGCCATAAAATGACTTTAAAGAAGGCTGTCAAGCTTGTCAAGGAAACAGTGAAAGCCCCATACAAAATGCCTGATCCCGTGGCATTGGCGCATAAATTTGCGAACAAGCTTAAAAAGTTCCAAAAAGGAAAAGAATCTAGCGTATAGAGTCATATTTTCTTATAATGAATTTCAAGATTTCTGTGCCGAGCAATATAAAGAGAGATGCTGCTGCAATCATCAGGAACATGCCCAAACCCAATGGCTCTGTTTTAAAAACATTGTCTATCGGGCCGTAAACAACAAATAACTGCAGCAGCAATGACCCGGCTATTGCCATTATCAGGTGCTTGTTTTGGAATAAAGTCCTGTTGAGCACTGAGCCTGTTTCTGACCTGAAATTGAGGACATTAATCAATTCATACATAACAACTGAGGTGAATGCCACTGTTGTTGCATAAACATAACCTCTGCTCAATGAAGAGCTGTACAAAAGCAATGTTCCAATTGTTATTATTGCGGCAATAAAAAGAAGCATTGCTATTCTTCTCTTGTTGACTATCTGGTCGCCCTTCTTTCTTGGTTTTTTTTGCATGATATCTTTCTCTATTGGATCAACACTCAATGCCAATGCTGGAAATCCGTCTGTAGTAAGATTGATCCATAATATCTGCAATGCCAATATTGGAAGGGGCAGCCCAATCAATATTGAAAGGAATATTATCAATACCTCTGCTATGTTGCTTGACAGCAAGAACATGACAAACTTGACAATATTGCTGTAAATGCCTCTTCCTTCTTTGACAGCATTTACTATTGATGTAAAATTATCATCAAGCAATATCATGTCTGATGCCTCTTTTGTCACATCAGTCCCTGTTCCTGTTGCTATGCCTATGTCTGATTTTTTTAATGCTGGCGCGTCATTGACGCCATCCCCGGTCATTGCAACAACGTGGCCTTTTTTCTTCAATGCTTCAACTATTTTTAATTTGTGCAATGGATTTACTCTTGCATAGATTGAAATTAAATCAACAATCTTGGAAAGGTCTTTTGCGCTGTCCAGCTCCTCTCCTGTCATTGTTTTTCCCCCAATGCCCAGCTCTTTTGCTATTGCTTCTGCTGTCAATTTATGGTCCCCAGTTATCATGACAACCTTGATGCCTGCTTTTTCGCATTCTGCAATGGATTTTTTGGCTTCTTTTCTTGGGGGGTCTATCATGCCCTGCAGCCCGACAAAAATAAGGTTATTTTCATTATTGCTATTTGCCTCTTTATACGCAAAGGCAAGAACGCGCAAGGCATTTTTTGCAAATTCTTCATTGGCCTTTAGAATGTCTTCCTTTATTTTTCTTGTAATCGGCATGGCTTTGCCATTTTCATATATCCTTGTGCAGTATTTCAAAAGCACATCAGGAGCGCCTTTTGTGAACATGAATTTTTTACTGTTGTGCCTGCTTATTGTTGACATCATTTTCCTTTCTGAGCTGAATGGAATTTCATGAATTCTTTGGTATTTTTTCTCCAGCTCATCCTTCTTTATGCCCTGGGCTGCCGCAATCTCCAGCAAGGCAATTTCAGTCGGGTCTCCAAATGATTCTTTATGATTGAGCTTTGCATTATTGCACAAAACTCCGATATCAAACAACAATTCCGTGCCAGGAATTGCTTTTTTTGCGTCGAAAATGCTGCTGTTAATATAGAGAGAGGTTACAGTCATCTTGTTCAATGTCAGGGTTCCTGTTTTATCAGCGCATATCACCGTGGTTGAGCCAAGGGTTTCCACGGACTGCAATTTTCTTATCAGCACATTATGCTTTACCATCCGTTGCGAGCCCAATGCAAGGCCTATTGTCACTATTGCAGGAAGGCCTTCAGGTATTGCGGCCACTGCCAGTGCGATGCCCACAATCAATGCTTCAAAAACCGGGCTGCCTTTAATGAAAAGAAGCAAGAATGTAAAGATGCAGATTGCTATTGTTGCAATGCCAAGATGTTTGCTCAATACTTTCAGCTGCTTTTGCAATGGTGTTAAGTCTTTTTCAGTTTCCTGTATCA
>CAZBFA010000113.1:0-3121 GCA_964491045.1 Candidatus Woesearchaeota archaeon | reverse complement strand
AAAAAATCAGGACAGGAAAGTTGAGATTCTTGAAGAAATCAATGGCAAATACCTTATAGGAAAATACTGCACGGCTCCGTTGATAAACAGGCAATTGGTGATACTGCCTGCTAGGTTTGCAAATCCAAAAATCGGAACAGGGCTTGTAACAAGCGTGCCCAGTGATGCGCCCTATGATTATATCGCGTTAAAAGAACTGCAGGAAGATGAAGATGAAGCAGAAAAATATGGCCTAAAGCCTGATGAACTTGCAAGCATCAAGCCCATTCCAATAATTGAATCAAAAGAGCTTGGTGAGATGCCTGCTGTTGCAATTGTTGAAAAGATGAAAATCAAGAGCCAGGATGATACAAAACTTGACGAAGCAACACAGATTGTCTACAAGGCTGGCTTTTATTCTGGAAAGATGAACAAGAATTGCGGCGCATATGCAGGCATGCCGGTTGCTGAAGCAAAAGAAAGAATGAAAAAAGACCTGGCAGAGCTTGGGCTGATTGAGCCTTTCTATGAGCTAACTGGAAAAGTTGTCTGCAGGTGTCTGACAAATGCTGTTGCAAAAATCGTTTCTGACCAATGGTTCCTGAAATATGGCGATGAAAAATGGAAAGAAGAAACAAGAACAGCCTTAAGCAATACCACTCTTTATCCAGAGATAACAAGGCAGCAATTCAATTATGTTATTGGATGGCTGAATGACTGGGCATGCACGCATCATTACGGCCTTGGAACCAGACTGCCCTGGGATGAAAAATGGCTGATAGAATCTTTGTCAGATTCTACAATTTACATGGCTTATTATACAATAGCGCATTTGATAGAAAAAATTGATGTCAATGCAATTGATGATGAGATGTTTGATTATATCTTTTTGGGCATGGGTAGTGGCAGGAAAGAGTGGAATGATATGAAAAAGGAATTTGAATACTGGTACCCATTTGATTTAAGGAGTTCTGGCAAGGACCTGATACAGAACCATCTTGCATTCTGCCTGTTTAACCATGCAGCAACTTTTCCGCCTAAATACTGGCCAAGGGCGTTTGGCGTTAATGGATGGCTTCTTGTTGAAAATGAAAAGATGAGCAAGAGCAAGGGGAATTTCTTCACAATAAGAGACATGCTGAAAAAATATCCTGCTGATGTTGTGAGAGCGAGCCTGATTCTGGGTGGGGAAGGAATGGACGACCCAAATTTTAACTTTGAAAATGCAGAGTCGATAAGGCAAAAGCTTGTTCAGCTGAATGATTTTATAGCTGAAAATTACAAGGAAGCAAAGGCAAATGAAACCATAAAGTCAGATCTGGCCTTTGTATCTGCTATAAACAAGAACCTGAAAGAGGGAACAGAAGCAATGGAAAAGATGCTGTTCAGGACAGCTTTTGACAAGCTATATTACCATATGCAGAAGGCCCTGAAGTCGTACCTGAAGAAAGGAAGGGTCAACCAATATGCAATCAATGAATTCATAAAGATTCAAGTGAGAACATTAAGCCCGTTCTGCCCGCATATAGCAGAAGAGCTGTGGCATATAATGGGAAATGAAGAATTTGTTTCGCTTGCTGAATGGCCAAAACATGACGAAAGCAAGATTGATGAAGGCCTTGAAATGCTCGAATTGATGGCTGAAAATACAGCAAAAGACATAAATGCTGTTTTGAAGCTTGTCAAGACAACACCCTCAAAGATAACAATCATAGTTGCTGAAAAATGGAAATATGGCTTTGTTAAAATGCTAAAGCAAGATCTTGAAAAGACAAGGGACATCAAAACATTGATGGCCAAATCAATTGATGAGCAGCATAAAAGCGAGAGCGCAAAGATTGTTCAATCTGCTGTCAAGAACCCATCAATAATACCTGCCGCAATAACTGGCCAAGATGATGAATATGCAGTATTATTTGATGCAAAAGATCTCTTGAGCAAGGATTTTGGGCTATTGGTCATGGTGGAAAAGGCAGAGCAATCAAGCCATGAAAAAGCAAAAAATGCAATGCCTGGAAAGCCAGCGATTGTTGTGAGCTAATCTCATATTATTGTGTTTTTACACTGTGAAGTAGAAAGATTTATAAAGGTATTATTTGACTAAACCAGAAACTAAACATATTTATTGGAGGTTTATGGGAAATGGCAAAAGAAAAACCACACATGAATGTTGTGTTTGTAGGTCACGTAGACCATGGAAAGTCAACTACAGTTGGAAGGCTATTATTTGATGGCGGAGTCATCAATGAGCAGGTTATGAGAAAGTTAAAGGAAAAAGCCCAGGAATTGGGAAAATCCGGATTTGAATTCGCATTCGTAATGGATGAATTAAAAGAAGAGAGAGAAAGAGGCTTGACAATAGACATCAGCCACAAGAAATTAACAACTCCAAAATTTGAGTACACAGTAATTGATGCACCAGGACACAAAGACTTTATAAAGAACATGATTACTGGAGCAAGCCAGGCAGATGTCGGCTTTTTGGTTGTTTCTGGCGCTGAGGGTGTTATGGCGCAAACAAAAGAGCATGTATGGCTGTGCAGGACATTTGGCGTTGGCCAATTATGCGTTTTAGTCAACAAAATGGATGTCATAAAGTTCGATGAAAAGAAGTTCAATGATGTAAAAGCAGAAATTTCAAAGCTTTTGAGCACAGCTGGCTACAAGATAGATCAGGTTCCATTCATACCAGTGGCTTCGTTGCATGGGGACAATGTAGTCAAGAAATCAGAAAACATGCTTTGGTATAAAGGGCCTACAGTCATGGAGCAGCTTGACATATTCAAGGAGCCTGAAAAACCAGTAAATCTTCCATTAAGGCTTCCAATCCAGGATGTTTTCAACATAACTGGAATTGGGGTAGTTCCTGTTGGAAGGATTGAAACTGGCATAATGAAAGTTGGCGACAAGGTCGTAGTTGTGCCTGCTCGTGAAGGCAATGGTGTCACAGGAGAAGTCAAGACAATAGAAATGCACCATGAACAGATAACACAAGCAGAGCCTGGCGACAATGTTGGCTTCAATGTGAGAGGGATAAACAAGAAAGATATTGAGCGCGGAGATGTTTTGGGCCACACAGACAATCCGCCTAATGTTGTAAAGGAATTTACAGCCCAGATAATTGTATTGAACCATCCAACTG
>CAZBFA010000112.1:0-3176 GCA_964491045.1 Candidatus Woesearchaeota archaeon | reverse complement strand
GCGGGACTTTGACTAAAGTTTTTCCATGTGTTATTTGATATTGCTCTTGCATTTTAATTTTCCTCCTGATTTTATTATTAATTTATAATTTTTAACAGAATTAACTACTATATAAACCTTTCTATTATGTTATCACTTTAAAGTTACCAAATGTAAGTATAGAATAACTACCAAATATTCTTGCCATATACCTTGCATTTGCAATGTTTTACAATAAAATTTATATAGAACCAGCTCATTTATAATTGCCATGGAAGAAACAGAAGTTGGAACTGTTGCGGACTATTTTGCAAAGGTCAGCGTGGCAGCAATAAAGCTAAGCGGCAATATAAAGATTGGGGACAAAATCCACATAAAGGGTCATACAACGGACATAACGCAAACCATAGATTCAATGCAGATTGACAGAAAGCCTGTAAAAGAAGCAAAGAGTGGAATGTCCATAGGAATCCACGTAAAAGACCGCGTCAGGCCCGACGACAAAGTTTATAAATGCTGATTTCTGCAAAAACAACCAAGGATAGATTTGTTAAATTGACAAAACTATGCCCGATGATTTAGTTCTATCGGGTTTAACACAAAATGGCAAGGCGATATTCAGGAAAACATGGGAAGCATGGCAGCAAGAAGCCAGTAAACAAGGCAAAGCCATCGTGGGTTAGCTACGCTGACAAGGAAATAGAGCAGTTAGTTGTAAAATTGGCGAAATCGGGAAAAAGCTCAAGCGAAATAGGGCTGATACTCAGAGATTCTTACGGAATACCTGATGTCCATGTAATGACGGGGAAAAAAATAGGCCATATAATCGAAGAAAACAAGCTAACGCCGAACATACCTGAAGACTTAATCTCTTTAATGAAGCGAGAGATAAGCCTGATGAAGCATCTTGAAAAAAACAAGCACGATATGACTGCAAAAAGGGGCTTGCAGATTACAGAAAGCAAGATACACAGGCTAAGCAAGTACTATAAAAGGATAAACAAGCTTCCGGCAGGCTGGAAGTATGATAAAGAGAGCATAAAGCTAATTATAGGTTAAATCTCTTAGGCAAAAAATGAGGGAAGAATTTTTGATAGCTGCAAAAGATGTTGTCAGGAGATTCAATGAGGCCAGAAAAGAGAAGCCGGTAAGAATAGTCTCCCATCTTGACTGCGACGGGCTTTCTTCAGCAGCCATAATGAGCATGGCTCTCAACAGGGCAGGAATAAAATTTTCAATGTCTTTTGTGAAATACCTTGACAAGAATATTCTTGATGAGCTTGCAAAAGAGCCATATGAGATTTTTATTTTTACGGATATCGGCAGCGGATACATAAAAAGCATTGACAAACAGCTTGACAATAAAACTGTTTTTGTTTTAGACCACCATATCATGGAAGAAACAAAGACAAAAGTTGTGCAGCTAAACCCTCATCTGAATGGAATAGAAGATTATGCTGAAATTTCCGGGGCAGGAATAGCTTATTTCTTTGCACGCGGCCTTGATGAAAAGAATGAAGACCTTGCATATATTGCAATTATCGGAGCAATAGGGGACACTCAAGAGAGAAATGGGTTCAACGGATTAAACAAAATAATCTTAGAGGATGCAATAAGGTCTGCAAAGATAGCAGTAAGCACCGGATTAAAATTCTTTGGCACGCAAACAAGGCCATTGCACAAGGCGCTGGAGTACAGCATAGAACCATATATACCAAATGTCACCGGCAATGAAGATGGAGCCATAACCTTTTTGAAATCAATCAACATCGAATTAAGAAATGCTGACAATTCTTACAAAAAACTTGTTGACTTAGATGAAGAAGAGATGAAAAAGCTTGTCACTGGCATAATATTAAGCAGGCTGGGCTCTGAAGAAAAGCCAGAAGACATTTTTGGCCCTGTTTATACGATAACAGCAGAAGAAGAGGGAACTGCCATGAGGGACGCAAAGGAATACGCAACATTGCTTAACTGCTGCGCCAGGCTGGGAAAGCCAAGCCTCGGAGTCAGCTTGTTTTTCAACAGCAAGAAATCAAGGGAAGAAGCAGCCAATCTGCTCATCCTATATAAAAAAGAGATAATCAATTCCCTCGGATGGTTCCATAAAAACAGGAAGACAAATTGCGTAATAGAGAAGCAAGGCTACACCATAATAAATGCAGAAGACCACGTAAGGGACACTTTGATTGGGACAATAACTTCAATGATAGCAAAATCCAATATTTATGAAGGAGGCAGCATCCTTCTGTCAATGGCGCATTCCGTGAATGAGACAAAGGTTTCTGCAAGATTGGCTGGAGATAAAAACACTGACATAAGGAGCATACTGCAAAAGATAGTCAACAAGCTTGGAAATTATATTGTTGGCGGGCATAAAACTGCCTGCGGCGCTGTGATACCACAAGAGAGAGAATTTGAATTCATAAAAATTGCCGACCAAATATTGAGCAAGGCTGTTCTTGAAGAGAATATCTCCATCTAAATTTCTAGCCCAGTGCAGGCAACCTAACATCCATCAACAGAAAGTTTTATTAAGCTAACTTTTGAAGTTCTGTAGCATGACAGTACAGCAGAAGAAAAAGAAGAAATGGTATCCAATACAGGCATCAGGCATGTTCAAAGACCTAAAGATAGGAGAAACGCCGTCAAGCGAGGCTTCATTGCTGGTTGGAAAAAAAATAGCCATAAACCTGATGGAACTGACAAATGACCCTAAAAAGCAAAATTTCAGGGTTGTTTTCAAGGTTGTCAAGGTTGAAAATGACAAAGGAATTACTGATTTAATCGGCTATGAGATGCTTGTCACCCATGTAAAAAGGCTCATGAGAAAAGGCGTTGAAAAAATAGAAGAGTCATTCATGGTGGAAAGCAAGGACAACATAAAGATGCAGGTTAAGCCAACATTGCTGACAAGAAGAAAGATAAACAGGTCAACTGCATCAGCGATAAGAATCAAGGTAAATGAAGTTCTTGCAGCAGAGGCAAAAAAGTATGATTACAATGATTTTATCCAGCAGATAATATTCAACAAGATCCAAAAACAGGTAAAGGACATCATAAACAAGATATATCCATTGGTCGCAGTGGAATTCAGAATCGTAAGGAAATTATAAAGCTGTGTGTTCTAAAATGGACAAGATAATTTTAGTAGTAAGCGACATTGAAGTGGGAGATGGAAGCGCAACAGATGATTT
>CAZBFA010000111.1:2884-3181 GCA_964491045.1 Candidatus Woesearchaeota archaeon | reverse complement strand
TTCAAGCATTCCGATTCGTGCTACTTCTGAATCTTTATCGCATGGAAAAACCTGATAAACCTTGCCTACGCCATTTAATTTTCCAATTTCAACACATAAAGAGCCCAAATCTTTAATAGGCACATTAGAACTAAATATCAAAGATAAGCTTTTTGCCATCTTTATGATTATAAAGCCCTGCATATTTAAATGTTGTCATGGGTTCCATTTTGTGCTGGTTAATAACATGAGCAGCAAATATCTTTGTCCTGCGCAAGGTGCCAGAAAGTGGAAAGATTTATAAACAAGTGTAAATAT
>CAZBFA010000111.1:0-2874 GCA_964491045.1 Candidatus Woesearchaeota archaeon | reverse complement strand
TTACTTCGTGGCAAAAAGCATAAACAAGTGCGAGAACTGCTCATAAAAAAATAGCAAAACAAACTCAAAAAGTGGAAAGATTTATAAACAAGTGTAAATATTTATTTCCAAATGGAAGCGATATTAAACATTTTGAAGCCGTTTTTTGAAGAGCCAAGCAGAAAATACAGCATCAGGGAGCTTTCTAGAGCCATAAAAATAAACCACACAACAGTCAGGCAGCACCTTAATAAGCTGGTTAAAGAAGGGTTTCTTTTATCAAACAAGCAAGGCATATATTATTTTTATCAATTAGCGCCAAGCAGAAAAACTTTGAACCTGAAGCTTTATTACAATCTGGAGAAAATCAGGGAGTCTAACCTTGTTGAGGATTTAGAAAAAGCATATGATTTTCCGGCCATCATACTGTTTGGAAGCTATAGGTTCGCAATGGATGATGCAGCCAGCGATGTAGACATTTGCCTGATATCAAACATCCAAAAAGAGTTTCCAACTGAAAAATATGAAAAAAAATTGAATAGAAAGATAAGCCTTCATAAATTTGATTCAAAATCATGGAAAATCTCCGGAAAAAACAACCCAAGTTTAATAAACAGCATATGCAATGGTATAGCTTTATCAGGTGAATTAGAGGTTTTGCCATGAACTTTGATAACAGTCTGAATGAAGGAAGAATCAGAAGGATTGTGCCGAGCCAAATAAGGGCATCAAGCTTGTTTAAGTCTTCTGCTCAAGCAATTGAAACAGCAAAACTTATACCATTAGATGTAAACACATCCAAAACAATTTTAAGGGAACTTTATGAAGGCTTGAGAGAACACTGCGAAGCCCTTGGCATATTGAATGGTTATAAATTCTTAGACCATGAATCAATAGTTTACTTTCTAAGAGATATATTGAAAGATCCAATCTATAAAAAATTCGACAGGTACAGAAAATTAAGGAATGGCATAAACTATTATGGCGAAGATATTAATGTTGAAACAGTAAAAGCTGCAATAGCAGAGATTCCAAAATTAATAAAAGAATTAGAAAAACATAGAAAAGAGCAAAAAGCATAAACATTTGGATAGGCTCAAATAAAAGATGCAGCAAAGTTTATAAATTCTCTTCAAAATATGGCTTAATAATGGACTCTAAACCTTATGTTGGAATAACAGGCCCGATCAATAGGCATGAAGTTGAAAGCATTTGCAGAGAATTTTCTGATGCAGGATATTCCATGGAAAGCCCACATATTCCAATGCTCGGATTTTTAGTCAGCTACAAAACCCTAAATGGGCAGTCCACTAAAAATCGAAGATACTCTCCAGTAAATGGTATTCCTGAATTGTTGCGAGCAACTGATGGCAAGGTTTTAACAATGATTCACTATAATACTAAAGAAATGGAAACTCTTTATGAACAGGTCAGTAAAATATTCAATGGAATTTATGATAGCAATTTATGCCATGCAATTCAAATGAATATAGTCTGGCCCGATGCAATCCAAGTCAAAAAAATTAAAGACAGATTTCCCAATTTAAGCATTGTCTTTCAGGCATCACATAATGCAATGGCAGATAAATCCCCAAAAGATATTGTTGATAGACTCCAAAGCTATGGTAGTTCGCTAAATTATGTATTGATTGACCCTTCTGGCGGGAGAGGATTGGAATTTGATTTAGAAAGTTCTTTGGCAGTTTATTCTGAACTGAGAGAACAACTTCCCAGATTAACTGTAGGATTTGCCGGCGGTTTTACTGGTGAAAATGTTGCAATCAGATTAAAAAATATTATAGAAAGAACTGGCGATGAAAGATTCTGCATTGATGCTGAAGGGGGCTTAAGAGACAAGATTACATCTGAATATGGAGATGATTTGTTAAATATTGCAAAGGTCAAAGCGTATCTAAAATCTGCGTCTTCTGTAATAAAATAATTTTTGCAAAGCCAGCAAGCTAAATATATTAGAAAGGTTTAAAATCAAGCTGAACTAAATAGATTATAATGAAAAACAGAAAAGGCCAGCTTTTTGCAGAGCCGTTCATGTGGATTCTTGCGCTTCTTGTCACTACATTAGTTTTGGCTTTTGGCTATTTTGCCATATCAAAGCTGCAGGAAACATTTGCCCAGACATCTGTTATTGATTTTAAGAATAAGTTTGAAAGGAACGTCAATGAAGTTTATTACCTTGATGCAGGCAGCTCAAAGACAATCAAAGTTGACCTGCCTGACAGGATAAAAAAAATATGCTTTTACACCGGCCAGGGCCCAATAGACAAAAATATAGTAAGTTCCATTGAAGCAGGTGTCATAGATCTGAGCAAAAACAAGAATATGTTCTTGCTGCCTTATGATGCATACAAGTTTGAATGGGCATATTCAGTAAAAGACCTAAAAGCAAGCAGATTCATCTGCTTTAACAACAAAAAAGAGCTCAAGTTGATAGCACAGGGCAATTATGTAGAAGTTACAAAGCTATCATAGCCATATTTCAATAAAATTTCAGTGCTTCGCATACGCCACGTACCCCGAGCCCGGAATCCGAGAACTGCGGACTCCAGCCGCAGCCAAGGCAAGCCCAATCGGAATAGGCCCCGAACCACGCGACAGCATTTTTTCTTGAATGCCAGTAATAAAGAACCCCTTTATTTATATTTTTTTTAGGCAAGCCTTGCAAAGTTGGATTATTAAGCCAATCTTCCATGTCAATGCCAGGAGTTTTATCTTTCATCAGGCAATCTTCTAGTGGTTCAGAATAACTTGCAACAAGCTGGTTTCCTTGGACTTTATGGCCATAATTGACATGAAAAATTCCATTCTTTTTTTCAAATTTGGCATCAAGCCATTCAGCCCTATACGGGCTTCGGACTGCCAGGATATCATCAAGAA
>CAZBFA010000110.1:0-3204 GCA_964491045.1 Candidatus Woesearchaeota archaeon | reverse complement strand
GAAAACAATGACTTAAAAAATCTGAGCACGATAAAAACAAGCGAGAACACAAACAACCAGCTGACAAGCTTTTGTGAAAGGCTTATCAACAAGGGATTTGTAAGCAATGAAAAGGCAAGCTTTTATTATGTGCTCTGCTGGAACTTGGAAAAGGTTTGCGATCCATACTTAAGCATAATCCTGTTGCTGGAAGAAAACAAAAATATGAGGCTGGACGATGGCACAATAAAGCTGCTTGCCAAAGTCAACAGCCTGCTCAAAAAATTCTACAACCTCTTTTATGATTTTGATGCCAAAAAGATTGCAGAGCTTGCTGATGGCAAAAAAGAAATATTAAACAATGCCAAAACAATATATAAAGGCAGAAACAGCATAGAATGCCAGATTATAAACCATCTTTTTGAAATAGCTTCATTGACTTCAAACTTTCTTGGGCCAATGACTGCCCTGAACATTGAAAAATTAACCAGCCAGCATTCCGATTAAAGAATTCATGGCGTCATAATTTCGCTGATATTTTTGGTAATATGCATGGTGCTCTTCCTTTATTCTTCTTACTGCATTTATTCCCTTATCAAGCAAAAGCTTCTTATTATAGTTCATGCCAGAAGACTCATGCCTTGATTTCGAGGGATAAGTGAATGCAAGCTGCACTGCAGAATTCAAAAAGGGAAGTTCAATGTTGAATATCTGCCTGTGCAGCCCTATTAATCCAGATTTAAGATTGTACATCCGGGCATAACTTTCCAGGCCAGAATCTATCTCGCCATCATCAAGCCCAGACAGCAAAAAAAGCTTTGCCAGATCCTGCGTTACATTGCGCATGCCCTTGTTCTCGCAGTCAAACACTACAATGCCATTTTCTTTTATGCCATAATTGGCCGGATGCGAATCCTTGTGGAAAGCAATTGGCACATGAACTAATGAATCTTCAAGAGGCCTGCTGTTATGCAATATTGCATTTTTTATTTCATCATCATAAGGCGATTCCAGAATCATCTTTTCAAAAGAGACATACTGGAGACCTTCTGTTGGATACATTAAGTGCATTAACGCAAGGCACTCTGCCACATTCCTGAAGTTTCCAGCCTTATTATCAACAACATCGCCAAGATCAATGCATTTTTCTCTTTTGATCACGCTCAGATAAAGGTCATCTCCGCATTTGATGGGCCGCCTTATCGAGCTTGCAGTAAGCTTCCTTTCATCTCCGAATATGTCATTAAGAATATTCGAGCAGTCTGATTCATAATTCAGGCCCGGAAGGTCATCAGATTCCTTGAACAGGAAATTGCTTTTTAGGAATTTCTTGGATTCTATGCTGTATACCTTGCCTTTCATGGTTGGCAGTATTTCATGGCTTGCAAAAGAATCTTGCCTTAATTGGGTGTAACATTCAAGCCAGATTTTATCTGCCTTCTGGATGTATTCCTTTTCATTCAATGCATCATATACCAAAGCCATTAATATCTTCTGCTCCAGCCCGGCATTGCAGTGTTTTTCATAAGCTTTAAGGTGCTTTTTTGTCCTTGCATTCCTGAAATAAAGCTGGCTCATTGCTATCAAATTTATGTATCTCTTTTCAAAATTTTTATCATTCACTCCAATAATCCCAAGAAAGCCACTCTTAACCCTGCTTGCTTCTTCAGCATCCAGAACATCGCCAAGCACGAAAATACTCCATAAATGCCTTAAGAAAAATGCGTAAAGCTCTGGCTTGCTGTTTTTCCTGATAAGCTCCTGCTGGACTTTTATTGCTTTTGTGTAATAATCTATGCCGCCCTCTATGTCATCCTTGTCATCTAAAAGATGCTTTGCTATATAAGCCAGGCCCCAGTATCTGCCTTTTTTCGCGCCTTCTTCATATCGCTTCCATGCATTCTCATCAATTGCATCACTGGCGCGGTTCCTTGCTTCCTTGCAGGCATTAAACAAGCTAAATATCATGTCCTTTTTGCCGCATAAGAAGTACTTAAGCTTTTTCCAAGATGTAGATTTCCCTGTCCAGCTTTGTTCCTTTTGGGCTGTAAAGAACCGGCACTTTTATTGCCGGGAAGGGATTGTAAACCCTGAACCCTGCTTTTAAAGCCAGCTTGTCAAATGCGATAAAAACAGGCACCTGCTCCTTTGTCTTGAATTTTGGCACGATGATTGCCGCCTTTCCATTTTTTAAGATAATTCTTAGCTGCTTCAGCACATTGAAATAAAGATCAGACAGCCCTAAGGCAGTTTTCCGCGCATCCCTCAATGATGGCAGCCTCTTTAAGTACGGCCCCAGATAAGGCTCTGTCGCAGCAGCATCAGCACCTTCAACATAGCTTGATGCATTCCTTGCATCCTTGTTTATCAATGTATAGCTTGATTTAAAATCATAATTGTTCTTCAGCCACTTCAAATTTTTGTCTGCATGATGGATTGTTTTTGAATCAACATCCATGCCAATTGCATTTATATTCAACAGCAAGGCTTCCTGCAGTATTGTTCCAGAACCGCAGAAGGGATCAAGCAATTTTTCATATTCTCTTGCCTGGGATAAATTGATTAATATCTTT
The DNA here is from genome assembly GCA_964491045.1 of Candidatus Woesearchaeota archaeon. Lineage (GTDB taxonomy): Archaea > Nanobdellota > Nanobdellia > SCGC-AAA011-G17 > JACPNG01 > CAZBFA01. Next base: position 652 of record CAZBFA010000110.1, on the reverse strand, counting down.
GCCAGCCTTATTGAGATAAGCTTTTCCCTCTCTAGGTAAGGCCTTTGGTCCCTTGCTTCATACTCTTTTGGATTGAAAACAGCAATTATTTCTGCAATCATATCTTTGTACAATAAAATTTCAAAGCCTTCCTTAAATATGTTGTGCCTGAAAAAATCACTCGGGCTTAATCCTATGTCAGTTCCATTTTTCAAGAATCCTTTGATATGCTCTCTCTTGAAAATCTCTTTAAGTCTTGAATTGATTTCATTTGTTTTTCCAGTTTCAATGCATGCCATTGAATACTTTATCTTGTCAATATTTGGTATCTTTAATTCATCTAAAGAGCCAAGAACCTTTGCTATTTTTATGGTCCCTCCCAGCCGGAATATCATATTTGGCTCAATCTCTCTTTCAAGCGAAACAAGCATCAGTTTTTTATTGAATGCTTTCACCTTGAATGCGATTCTTCTTGACTTTAAGTAAGAAACAACCTCAAGCAGGCTTAATTGAAAGTCTCTTCCCAGGACAAAAATATAATCATCCATTTGATATCCTCTTGAACACCAGGGAGCTCTTTAAATTCTTGTTTAAGTATTCTTCTGCTTGCTTTGCAAGCTCGCCAGTTGAAACAAGCATCACTGGCATCCTGTAGTGCTGCCCTTTATGGCTT
>CAZBFA010000109.1:0-3212 GCA_964491045.1 Candidatus Woesearchaeota archaeon | reverse complement strand
TGCTGGAGCAGGTTAAAATTGAAGTCAACATGCAGAAAGGCGACATTGTAGAGATCATATCAGGCCCTTTCAAAAGGGAAAAAGCAAAGATAACAAGGCTCGACAAGCAGAAAGAAGAAGTAATTGTGGAGCTTCTTGAGGCTGCTGTCCCAATACCGATAACAGTAAAATTTGACGCAGTTAAAGTTATAAGGCGAGAGACAGAAGAGGAGAATAAGGAAGAAGAATGATTTTATTGGCATATCAATAATCGGTTCTGAACCAAGATTTGACCTCCTCTCACACCCTAAAGGGTGGTTGCGAACTTAATCGATAAAGAACTTCTTAATTTAGAAGTTCGCTAGATTTCTGGCTAGTTCTCTTAAGAAATCTTGCAAAAAGTGGACAAAAAGGACAGACATGCGCACAGGATTTATAAATAAAACCCACTAAATACCAAATCATGCTTAAGAAACAATCTAATTTAGATACTTGTACCCCTATAGAACCAAAAGAGTGGTCTTCTATCATTTCAGGTTTAAGAAAAAATTTGAACCTCAGCCAAACTAAATTAAGTAAAATTCTTGGATTTTCTAGACAAGCCATTAGCAAATTTGAGTCCAAACAAAGAACTCCGACTACAAAATCCATGAATAATATATCAGCGTTCATAGAAAAGAATAAGTTTGATATTGATCAACTAATTGAACTTGGCAATAAGCACTCAAGTGAATATCTTGGCAGAGAAAAAGTTGTTGCATTAAAGTTAGAAGAATCAAAAGATTTGGCAGAATTAATAGGTATCATTTTAGGGGATGGAGAAATAAGAAAATGTGGGGAAATTAGGATATCTTTTGATCCTAAAAAAGATGAAGATTATTTAAACCGCAGGATCTGCCCATTAATTACAAGCCTATTGCAAAATAAGCCTCATTTTGAGAGTAATAAACGGATAGCATTTGGGAACATAGCTTTTGCGAGATACTTAAATAGCATCGGTCTTGCTTCCGGGAGTAAGTTTGAGCATGGCTGGGAAATACCACAATGGTGCTTTAGTAAAAAAGATTATACTGCGGCAGTTATAAGGGGTTTATTTGACACAGATGGTTACTTTGGTTACCTTAATGGTTCTCTAGAATTGATGTTGGGCAGATTTTCCCATAGGAGCTATAGTTTAGTCACTAGCATCTCCTCTGCATTAAACCTTTTCGGTATCACCCATAAAATAAAACAGAATAAAGATAGAAGGTATAAAATACGCATTACCAGCAGGGTTAGTGTGTTTAAATTTTTTAATTCTGCTGGGAGTTCCGATCTAGGTCACATTATAGCATTTTTATTGTGGCGGCTGAATAAATATGAAGCTAAAATTGAATTAGAGGGATTAGAAAGCATGATCAACAAAATAAATAAGTTGATAAACTTTGATATTAATAGCATAAATCTGCCTTTTTTGTGGGGCTCAGATAATGATTATTTTAGGGATTATATAGAAAAAGATTTGCAAGAAGTCAAAGGTGCGAAGATTAGAAATCTTTTTAAATGGCCAGAATTGATTAAATCGCTAATAAAACTAGTTGGAAATAAGCAACTAGCACATTGTTTTGGGATAACAGAAAGAAGTGTTCGGAAATGGAGAGAAGGCAACAGAGTGCCTTCCAATAAGTTTATAATCCAAATAATAAGATTAGCGGAAGAACATAATGTAAATTTGGAAGAGTATATGGGGAAAAAACAAACTGTTGATGCACTGATTGAAGGCGGAAAAGCCTCGGCTGCACCGCCCCTGGGTCCGGCTTTATAGATTCAATGAATCTAGGTCTGAGGGCCACTAGGGGTTAATATCGGCCAGATAATTAGCGAAATAAATAAAAAAACCGCTGACTTCAAGGGGATGAAGGTGCCTGTCAAGATCATAGTAGACACAGAAACAAAATCATTTGAAATCAATATTGGAACTCCGCCTGTTTCTCAATTAATTGCAAAAGAAGTGAAGGCTGAAAAAGGTTCTGGAGAGCCAAACAAGAATAAGATAGGCAATCTTGCAATGGAGCAGGTCATAAAGATAGCCAAGATGAAAAGAGACAGCATGCTTTCCAATAATCTGAAATCTGCTGTTAAGAATGTTGTTGGCTCAAGCCATTCAATGGGTGTTTTGGTTGAAAATAAAATCGCTTTGGATGTGAATGCTGATATAGATTCAGGTGTTTATAATGATTTAATATCCAATGAAAAAACAGAGCCAAGCCAGGAAAAACTGAATGCATTGAATTCTTATCTCTCTGGTGTGCAGGAAGCATACAAGGCAGAATTAGAAAGAATAAAGGCAGAGCAGGAAGCAAAAGCTGCTGCTGAAGCTGCTGCTGCGCCTGCTGAAGCTGCTGCTGGCAAGGAAAAAGCTGCTGCGCCTGCTGAAGCTGCTGCGCCTGCAAAAGAAAAAGCACCGGAAGAAAGGAAGAAATAGCAAGAATGAACAAAGTCACTTTAATCCAAAGGTTAAAATTGCCGCGTAGAGCTAGCAATGCATTTGCTTTTGGCGGCGGGCTCGTAAATGGGGGATTATCTGATCAGGCTGTTGAAATTTTTAAGGATATTTGGGATTTTGATTACATGGGCGCAGCTGAGTTTGAATTTGGATCTGTGCCAAAAGCCCTGCAAAAAATTGCAGATTACAGCTCTGCTGGAAAAGCCTGCACAAATAGTATACAATTAGCTAAGGATGTTCCTTATATTTGCCAACAAGGATTGGAAATAGACATTGAGGCAATAATCTGCAAACTTGCAGAAGACGAACGACAATTGTTGCTGAAGGAGCCCTGCTTTCTCAGAGAAACATTAGATGGCAAAGAATATTGCAAGAATTTTGGTGGGTGGTTAGAGCTGGACAATGGTTTTATGTTTTTTGCGAATGAAACAATGTACAGAAAAACGCTAAATCTGTTTGAAATTCCATACATTGCCAAAGGCGGCAGAAAATAAGAAACGAAAATCAATTAAAAATTATTCTTCGCTGCTGAAGTCTTCAAGGGTCGCTTTAAGATCAGAATCCTTTTCCATCAGTCCCCTGTTCTTCATGTATTCCTTTGTTAATATATAAAATAACAAGCCAAGGCTTTTCTTTCCCTTGTTGTTGCATGGCACAACTAAATCTACAAAATTAGATTCATTGTTTGTATCACACAATGCGATTATTGGCATTCCAACCTTTACTGCGTCAAGAACAGCATTCTTGT
>CAZBFA010000108.1:0-3222 GCA_964491045.1 Candidatus Woesearchaeota archaeon | reverse complement strand
TGCGTCAAGGTTGAGCATACTAACATCCAAAAGAATTTCATAAGGATTTTTTATTATTGGCTTATTATCAAGTCTAATAGCTGCTTGTGGCACAATCCCTGCAGGTTCTATAACCCTATGAAAGCCATAATTCATTTTGCCCCTAAAATGTTGTTATGATGATATATTTAAACCTTTTTCGGACACGTATCCGTTTAGCTGCTAAGGGTTTGCCTTAGCATACTAAAGATATTTAGCCCTCTTAATCTCCATGTTGCAAGGCATGACATTATTGTTTCTTTTATTCTAACGCCTTTCTTATTCCACAAGCTGCTTATTTTTCTCTGCACAACAATCTCTCTTAATGCCCTCTCAGCCCTGTTATTTGTTGGCTCTATCTCAGGATACAAAACACAAGTGAACCAATATTCAAATCCATTTTCTATCTTGCCTGCAAACTTTCTCAGCTCTGCATAGGCCTTGCATGCATTAATCAGCTGCTTCATTGTCTTTATGCACCAATTATGTGTTCTTGTTTTTACTCCTCGTATTGTGCTGGTTGTTATCTTCTTTATCCTGGCGAACATTTTGCATAGCAGATTATAAAGCAATCTTGATTGGCCTTCATGTTTTTCCGCCAGACATTCTGCTTCTCTCAATAGATGAGCCCAGCATCGCTGTATAATCTTGACGCATTTCGGATAAGGAGCCCAGCCGTCACAGCTTAATATTCCATTATATTTGCTGCCTAATGCCTCCTTGATTGTTTTTTGCCCCCTGCTTGGCCGTATCATGAACAGCACTGATGTCAATGACATAAACAGAAATGTCCAGTAATTCTTGGCTTTAACCTTGATGCCTGTTTCATCTGCATTAACCTGGCTTGAATTCATGATATCTTGTTTTATTTCTTCATATGTTCCTTGCAGCCTGTCTGCAACTCTCCTGTTAATGTCCAGTGCTGTAGCTGCAGTTATTTCAAGCCCATGCTGCCTATTTAATATGCCTGCTATCTTGGCATAAGGCAATCTATCCTCATTCTTCAGCAATGCTATTTCCGCCATGATATTCGGGCCAAATATGCCCTCTGCTGGAAGACCTTTGTCAGTAGGCATAACTTCTTGGCTGCAGTGATTGCAAAAATATACTGGAATGCTAAATTCTGTTATGTTTAATGGCTGCGGCTCTGGCAGGTCTATTATGATCTTCTTGTGTATTGTTCTTGGCCTTCCCAACTGCTTGCCGCAATCAGGGCAAGCATGCAGCCTAAGCTCCTTGAAGCTGTTTGGCTCTGGTGTTTCTCTTGTTGTTCCTGCATGCCCCTTTGGCGCGCCAACTGGGTTTCCAGTTGGTTCTTTCTTGGGATAATTCCTTTTGTTTTGAGATGGCGGGGTATGCGCATTTTCATATGCAAGAAGCCGTCTTTCAAGTTCATCTATTTTTTCTTGCTGATTAAGAATTTGTTTTTGTTGATGAAGAACTGCCCTGATTAAATCCCGTTTGCTCAGGTTCTGAAGTTCAGGCGGTATTTTCATATTTCTCCCTCTTTCTCCAGAAACCCCCAAACACTATATATCGAGTGGAAGAACTAGTATATTCTGCTTTCGGTTGTCAATCAGCTAAACGGATACTCGGACACAACACGACACTTTTTCTGCAGAAAAGTTTATAAACTGCATACACATACATACACATATGGCCACGAAAACAATATCAATAACAGAGGAAGCGTATGATAGGCTAATTGCTAAAAAACACGAAAAAGAAAGTTTTAGCGAAGTTATAAACAGAATTACAAACAAGGTTAGCTTGCTTGATTTTGCAGGAATTTTAACCAAAAATGAATCTAATAGGCTGACAAAATCGATAAATGAAGCCAGAAATTTGAGCAAGAAAAGATCAAGGAGTCTGAACTTTGATACTTGATACTAGCGCAATTATCGACTTGCTTAGAGGCAAACAGGAGATTATAAAGAAATTCGAAGATTTGGATAAGAAAAATATTCCTATATCCTTGACTTCCATTTCTGTATTTGAAATCTGGCAGGGATTGCATGATACTATGGATGCAAAGAAATTTGAAAAAATTCAATTTTTATTAGATTCAATCGGCACATTTTATTTTGATACTTCTACAGCAAAAGAAGCCGGATATATCCATGCATCATTAAAAAATGCCGGGCAGATTATAGATCCCGAAGATAGCATGATTGCAGGCATTGCTAAATTTTATAAGGAAGCTATATTAACAAAAAACATAAAACATTTTGGAAGAATTCAGGGTCTTAAAGTAGAAAGTTACTAAATTGCCATCCAAAACTTTTTAATGGCTTCTAAATCAATTAATCCCATGTTAATTGGTGTCGTTGGCAAGCCTAGTGTTGGAAAAAGTTCATTTTTCAAGGCAGCAACATTGGCAGAGGTTGAAATAGCCAGTTATCCGTTCACAACAATAAACCCAAACAAGGGAATTGGCTTTGTCAAGGTTGATTGCGTGGACAAGGATTTCAATGTCACCTGCAATCCAAGGTTTGGATATTGCATTAACGGCAAGAGGTTTGTGCCGATAGAATTGGTTGATGTTGCCGGCTTGGTTCCCGGTGCATATGAAGGCAAGGGCCGCGGAAATCAGTTTTTGGATGACTTAAACCAGGCAGATGCCTTGATACATATTATAGATATTTCAGGTTCGACCAATGAAACTGGTGAGGCTGTTGGGCCATTAAGCTACGATCCATTAAATGACGTCGCTTTTCTGGAATATGAGCTGAACATGTGGTACATGCGAATATTAAAGAAAGGTTGGGATAAATTTGCAAGAACTGTCAAGGGAGAGCATAGCAAGGTAAGCATAGCAATTGCGAAGCAGATGTCTGGCGTGAGAGTCACTGAAGAGCTTGCAGAGGCAACTGTTAAAAGACTAAATTTAAATGAAGACATACTTAGGTGGAATGACAAGGACTTGTTCCAGCTTGCTTCAGAGTTAAGAAGCATAACAAAGCCCATGATAATAGCTGCCAACAAGATTGATGTCAATGGCTCTGAAAACAATATCAAGAGGCTTGTTGAAAAATTTCCCTCATACAAGATAATTGCCTGCTCTGCTGAGTCAGAGCTGGCCCTGAAAGAAGCTGCCAAGAAAAACCTGATATCTTACATACCGGGAGAAAGCAATTTTGAAATTACTAGCGCTAATTTAACTGAAAATCAGAAAAAAGCCCTTGAATTCATTAAAATAAATAT